>NZ_MWLL01000086.1 GCF_002198675.1 Kineosporia sp. R_H_3
GTGGCGTGCTCCATGCCGTGGTTGCGGGCCGCGCCCTGACCGGCGTTGGCCTGCGTCAGCACCGTCATCGGCAGGATGCCGTGCGCCTCGAAGTCCGCCGCGTACCGGTGGAGCACCTCGAGCGAGTCGTCGGTGGACCCGTCGTCGACCGCGACGATCTCGACGCGCGACAGGTCGACCCCCTGCTGCCGTTCGAGCGAGGCGAAGAAGTCCGGCAGGTAGCGGGCCACGTCGTAGACGGCGGTGACGATCGAGATGTCCGGTACGGGGTGTTCCACACCCTCAGTCTACGGAGGTCGCCTGCGCGGCCCGGCCCGGTCGACGATCAGCAGGCAGGGCGGGTGAGGGCCTCGATCGCCGCGGTGACGCGTTCGCAGCAGCGGCCGTCGCGCAGCACGAACGTCTCCTCGATGCGCTTGAGGTACTCCTCGGACGGCGTGCAGCCGCGGGCCGCGATCTCGGCGACCGCGGCCACGGTCTGGTCGGCGGTGAGCGTCACCGGGCCGAAGCCGTCGCGCTCGTAGTCGAAGTAGCCCGCCCGGCCGAGGTGCCCGCCGGCCCGGACGAGGTCGCGGTCGAACTGGAAGTAGACGACGGGGCGGTCGACGTAGGCGGCGTTGAAGGCCATCGAGGAGTAGTCGGTGACGAGTGCGGCGGCCGAGGCGAAGAGGCGTTGCGCACCGCCGCCGGCGAAGGTGAGCGGCTCGACGTGGGACGGCAGGTCCAGGGTCGGGAGGATCTGCTGGAGCTGCGGGTGCGGGAGGAAGCCGATGCGCAGACCGTGCTCCCGCGCGACGGCCTCGAGCTCCGGGGACCGCAGGACGCCGAGCCAGGCCTTCGCGTACTCGGTGTCGAGGAAGTCGGCGCGGACCTTCCGGTCGCCGGTGATCGGCGCGAACGGACCCATGAGGCCCGAGCGCCAGGTCGGTGCGACGAGGACGAGGTCGCGGTCCGCGGGCGTGAGCGAGGCGGCGATCGCGCGGAGCCGGTCGAACCGGGGCAGTCCGGTGAGCCGGGCCTCCCGGGTCGTGAACACGTAGGGCGTCCGGTCGCCGGCGATCGAGTCCTGCTCGGGCTGGGTGCTCGTGACGAACAGGTCCATCGCCTTGGGGTTGAGCCAGGCGGAGACGTCGTCCTTGATGACGCCGTGCTGGAGGAACGTGAACCGCCACTGCGGCTCCCGCCCGCCGAGCGCCCACATGATCTTGCGGGGGCGGTGGATCGGGACGTCGACGTGCGAGGAGATCAGGTGCCGGCAGCTGAACATGAGCAGCTGCCACTGCCGGGACCCGTAGGCGACCACCCGCTCGCCGTGGGTCGCGCGCATCCGGGCCCAGTCGTGGCTGCCCGGGTCGAGGACGAACCAGGCGTTGACGTCCGGCCGGTGCTCGCGCAGGTACTCGAAGAGCCGCTCGGCGTTGTCGTCGGCGTTGCGTAACCGGTCCATGAGCACCCACGCGTCGGCGTACCGGGCCCGCACGGGCGCCGTCCGCACGAGCCGGGTGAGGACGGCGCCCCGCACCCGGGCGCGGGCGGCTCCGAGCACCCGGCGCGGCTCCGCGTGGAGCGTCCCGGCGACGGAGCCGACGCGGCGGGCCGCGCCACGCAGCCCGCGGGGTCGGGCCGGGCGCCGGGGCGGCGGGCCTTCCCACGCGTGCGCAGGTTCCGCCTCGACCCCCGCGACGCGCACGGTGATGCCGGCCCGTTGCGGCAGCCACGCGATCCGCTCGCGCAGGAGCGTGGCCCCGAAGTACACGTGCGTGCGCAGCTTCGTGTGCACGGGGGTGAGCGGCGCACCGCCGGCGAGGTACGACGTCTGCGGCTCCGGCCCGGTGAACCGGGTGACGACCTTGACGAGCCGCTGCTCGTCGTCCGTCTGCTCGACGACCGCGCGCGGGCTGTGCCACGGCTCGTCGAGCAGCCCGTGCCGCAGGATCTGGCGCCACTGCGGCCACAGCTCCCGGGCGTCCCAGCGGGCGATGACGTCGTCGTCGAGCAGGGTCCGGATCTGCCGCAGGAGCCCGACGAACTCCTCCCCGACCTCCCCGACGGCAGCGCTCGGTCGGCCGTCCTGGGACTCGAACGTGAAGTACCAGGAGAGCTCGTAGAGCACGATGTTCTGCACCCAGGCCGGCGGCCGGCCGCCGGTCGCGGCGGCGCCCGCCTCCAGGGTGGGCAGCAGCCCCAGCCGCGGGACGGTCGTGTACCGCGCCGGCTGCACGAGGCTCTGCTGGAGCGTCGACGTGCCGTCCGACCGGCGCCGGTAGCGGTAGTGCGCCGAGCCGACGAACCCGACCCGGCGGGTCGGGCAGCCGAGCAGGTAGAGCGCGGTGAAGTGGCCGTCCTCGAAGTTCGGCCGGATCCGCTCGTCGAAGCGCAGTCCCTGTTCGACGAGCCGGTCCCGGCGGAAGAGGCCGGCGTTCGCCGAGCCGAAGAACGTGCCGGTCCCGTCGAGGTCCTCGACCCGGTCCGGCCCGGCGAACCGCCGCCGGGTCGGGTGCGTGTTCGTCACGCGGCCGGTGGCGTCGTCGAGGATCCAGTACGGGGTCGCGACGAGCTCGAGACCGGGGTGGGCGCGCGCGAAGGACAGGACCCGGGCGCACCAGTCGGGGGCCAGGGTGTCGTCGGGGTCGGTGAACGTCACCCACTCGCCCGCCGCGTGCTCCAGGCCCAGGTTGCGCGCGCTCGCCTGGCCGCCGTTCGGCTTGCTGAGCACGGTGACGCCGAGGGTGGTCCGTGCGGCCCACCGCTCGAGGACGGCGAGCGAGTCGTCGTTCGAGCCGTCGTCGACCGCGACGACCTGGATCCGGTCGAGCGGGACGTCGCGCTGGCCCTCGAGGGAGGCGATGAAGTCGGGGAGGTAGCGGGCCACGTCGTGCACCGCAGTGACCACGCAGATGTCGTACGTCCGGTGGCGGGTCACCCGGGCGAGTCTAGTTTGCTCATGATGGCAACCACCGTGACGGTGCTCGGGCCCTATGCGGACGACGCCGGCAACACGATCGAGTTCCGTTCCGCCGACGGCCTGGCAGCGCCCCCTCCGGACGACGCTGCGCTCGCCGCGTCCGCCGGGGCGCGGTTCAGGGTGCTGTTCAGCGGGCGAGAGAACCGGCTCGTGCTCACGTTGCCCATGCGGCTGGCGGACCTGAGCGTCCAGTTCGACTGCGACGGCGGCCTCGTGGAGATCGGGTCGAGCGCGGGGGTGCCCGCCCTGCGGGCGAACATGCGTGTCGGGCAGGACGCGCGGATCGTGCTGGGGCACAACGTGTCCGCGACGTCGCGTGTCGGGTTCTCCGCCGTCGAAGGGGTGACGGTCTCCGTCGGCGACGACGTGATGTTCGCCACCGGGGTCGAGGTGCGCGCGGACGACGGGCACCCGATCTTCGACGTCCGGACCGGCCGCCGGGCCAACCCCGCCCGGCCGATCACGGTCGGCAACCACGTCTGGGTCGGCTGGGGTGCGGTGCTCCTCGCAGGGACGACGATCGGGGACGGCTCGGTGGTCGGCATGCACGCCGTCGTCAAGGGCCGCTTCCCCAACAACTGCATCGTCGCCGGGGTCCCGGCGCGCGTCGTCCGCCGCGACATCGCCTGGGAGCGCCCGCACCTGTCGCTCGCCAAGCCGTACTACAAGCCGGACGCGAGCACCGTCCGGCGCTCGCCCTACTGGAAGCTCACGCAGGACGACGAGCCGACCGTCACCGGCAGGGGGCGGGGTACGACCCGTCGGCTGCTGCGCCGGGTGCTCCCCCGGCCGCTGCGGACGCGGCTGGCGCGGCTGCGCCGCGGCGCCCGGTAGCCCGGCCGGGGTCAGCCCCGCGCGATGTCGCCCAGCACCGCCCGCATGGCGTCCCAGCGGTCCGCCCCGAGCCGCTCGGCCCACTCCTGCTCCATGGCCCGGATGCCGTCCTCCGTCGCCTGCGCGACGGCCCGGCCGGACGCCGTCCGCCGGACGACGCGGGCCCGCCGGTCGCGCGGGTCCGGCTCGACGGTGAGCAGCCCGCCGCTGACCAGGCTCCGGACGAACTCCCCGAGCGCCTGCGCCGTCATGCCGGCCCGCGCGGCGAGGTCGCCGACCCGCAGGCCGTCGTCCGGTGTCAGCGTGAGCAGCCTCAGCTGCGAGGTGCGCAGCGTCGACAGGTCGGGCAGGTCCGGCCCGCCGGCCGCCGCGCGGGCCATGTGCGCCTGGACGTCCGCCCGGAGCCGGCGCAGCGCGTGGTCCAGCAGGGCGAACACGTGGTCGTCGGGGTCGGCGCCGGAGCCCTTGACGGCATTCATAAGGTTCCCTTACTTTCGATGATGCCAAGGTTACCTTAGTACTTGATCGGCGTCCTCGGTCAGGCGGGAGCGGGACCATGACCACCACCACGAGCGGCTGGACCCTCGCCGACCTCCTTGCGGGCCGCCGCCTCGCCGACGTCCTGGGGCACGACGTCGACGAGGCGGCGGTCGCTCTCGAGACCGTCCCGTACGCCCCCGGGTCCCCGGCCACCGGCGGGCTGCTCCGGCTGCGCGGCGGGGGAGCCCGCGTCTTCGTCAAGGTCCTCCAGCACGTCCGGCACTGGCCCTACCTGCGCTTCCTGCCGCCGGCGGAGGCGGCGCACTTCGTCGCGTTCTTCCCGTGGTCGGAGGAGCTCGCGGCCTGGCGGCCGCACTTCGTCGACCGGCTGCCCGCAGGGCTGCGGGTGCCGCGGCTCTACGAGGTCGTCGACCTCGGCGACGACCGGGTCGCGGTCTGGATGGAGGACGTCGACGTCGCCGACGTCCCCTGGGACGTCGACCGCTACGCCCGGGCGGCGTGGCTGCTCGGGGCCTTCAACGCCCGTATGTGCGAGCCGGAGGTGCTCGCGACGACCGCCTTCGAACCGGACTACGGGTTGCGGATGTGGGTCGAGAACGCCCTGGAGCCGCAGGGTTTCGCGGCGCTCGAGGACGACGCCGTCTGGTCGCTGCCGGCGTTCGCCCGGCACCCCGACGTGCGGGCCGGGCTCCGCGCCGCACGCCCGCTCGTCCCCGGGGTGCTGGCCCGGTTCGCGACGTTGCGGCACGGCATGCCGCACGGCGACGCGAGCCCGCAGAACCTGCTCGTCCCGGCGGCCGACCCGGCGGGGTTCGTCGTCATCGACATCGGCTTCCAGACCCCGGCGCCGCTGGGGTTCGATCTCTCCCAGCTCGTCGTCGGCCTCGCCCACGCCGGTCTGCTCCCGGCGTCGGCGCTGCCGGACGTCGAGCGCGCGGTCGTCCCGGCGTACGCCGACGGCGTGCGCAGCACGGGGACGGCGATCGAGCACGCCGAGGTCGCCGCGACGTACGCCGGGGCTCTGCTCGTGCGCAGCGGGTTCACGGCGCTGCCCTACCGGGAGGCCGCCTCGGCGACGGCCGGTGACGTCGACGAGCGGGCGGACCTCGTCCGGTTCGTCCTCGGTGCCGCCGACCGCCATCTCGCGACGGGGTAGTCGCGGCACCGCCGGCAGCGGCTCACCCCATGCTCTTCGCCCCGTCGATCGCCTCGCGGACGATGTCGGCGTGCCCGGCGTGCTGGGCGGTCTCCGCGACGATGTGGAGCAGGACCCGGCGCGCCGTCCAGCGTGCACCGGGCTCGAACCACGGCGCGGGCGGCAGCGGGGTGCTCGCGTCGAGGTCGATCGTCGCGACGAGCGCGTCCGTCGCGGCGGCCACCCGCGCGTACTCGGCGAGCAGGCCCGCGAGGGTCTCGCCCTCGAGCATCCGGAAGCTGTTCGCGTGCTCGACGTACCCGGCCTCGTCGCTGCCGCCGAGGGCCGAGGTGTCGCCCTGCATGAAGGCGGCCCACGAGGCCTCGGTCCGGGCGACGTGCTTGACCAGGCCGCCGATGCACAGTGCGCTCACCGTGGGGGTCGCCGCCGCCTGCTCGTCGGTGAGGTCGCGGGCCGGGAACGTGAGGAAGAAGCGGTGCTTGCGCAGGGTGTCGAGCAGGTCCGCCCGCTCGCCGCTGAGGGGTGCGCCTGAGGTCGCCCCGGCGTCCGTCGTCGTCTCGTTCGTCATGCGGAGACCCTAGGACGAGGGTCCGACAAGCAGGCCTCACGCACAGGAGCAGAATCACCGTGTGGCCAAGTACCTGGACGTCCACCCCGTCAACCCGCAGCCGCGTGCGATCGCCGAGGCGGTCCGTGTGCTGCGCGGGGGCGGGCTCATCGTCTACCCGACCGACTCGTGCTTCGCGCTCGGGGCGATGATGGGCGAGCAGCGGGCGCTGGAGCGGATCCGGGAGATCCGCAAGCTCGACCACCGGCACCACTTCACCCTCGTCTGCGCCGACTTCTCCCAGCTCGGCCAGCTCGTGAACATCGGCAACGCCGCGTTCCGGCTCGTGAAGTCGTGCACGCCCGGGCCGTACACGTTCATCCTCCCCGCGACGAAGGAGGTCCCGCGCCGGCTGCTCCACGCGAAGAAGCACACCGTCGGCGTCCGGATCCCCAAGCACACCGTCGTCCAGGCGCTGCTCTCCGAGCTCGGTGAGCCGCTCCTGTCGAGCACCCTGCTGCTGCCGGACCAGGAGGAGCCGCTCACCGACGGCTGGACGATCAAGGAGGAGCTGGACCACGTCGTCGACCTCGTCCTCGACTCCGGCGACTGCGGCACCGAGCCGACGACGGTCGTCGACCTCTCCGACGGCGTCGAGGTCGTCCGGGTCGGGGCGGGGGACGTCAGCCGGTTCGAGTGAAGCGCGTGCTGCGGGCCCTCCCGACGCGCGGCTGGCAGAATCCCTCGGTGCCGTCCCCCAGCCAGCAGGTCCGCGTCGTCCACCTGCCGCCCGCCGTCCTCGACGCCCTCGCCGCCGGTGACCTGGCTGCCGCGAACGAGGCGAGCCCGGTGCCGCTCGGCCCGGTCTGCCTCGACCCCGGCTGGCGGCAGATCTGGGCCGTCCGCAGCGAGCAGGTCGCCAAGACCCCGGACGACGGCCCGTGGGTCACCGGCGTCGTCGTCGACGAGCGGACGGGCACCGTCGTCGGGCAGGCCGGGTTCCACGGGCAGCCCGACGAGCGCGGCATGGTCGAGGTCGGTTACGAGATCGACCCCGCGCTGCGCCGCCGCGGGTACGCCCGCGCCACGCTCGAGGCGCTCGTGCGACGGGCCGCGGCAGAGCCGGGGGTCACCGTCGTCCGCGCGTCGATCAGCCCGGACAACGTCGCGTCGAACGCCCTGACGCAGTCGTTCGGCTTCGCGCAGGTCGGTGAGCAGTGGGACGAGGAGGACGGGCTCGAGATCCTCTTCGAGCTCGACCCGCGGGCCTGGGTCGAGCAGGCGCGGTGGGAGCAGCGGCTCGCCGAGGTGTGGGTGTCGCTCGACGACGTCGCGGACGACGACCCCGAGGGCGAGGAGGCCTTCCGGGCCCGGGTGGACGAGGTGGTCGCCGAGCGCACCGCGGACGACGGTGTCGCAGCCTTCGAGCGCGGCTGCGCCTTCGACTCGACGGGGCAGAGCGACCGCGCCGTCCCGCTCTACCGCGAGGCGCTCGCGGCCGGGCTGACCGGCGTCCGGCGGCGGCGTGCCGTGATCCAGCTCGCCAGCTCGCTGCGCAACCTCCACCGGTCGCCCGAGAGCCTCGCGCTGCTGCTCGCCGAGCGCGACAACGGTTCGGACGGTCTGGACGACGCCCTTGCGGCGTTCCTCGCGCTCACCCTCGTCGACGTCGGCCGGGAGCGTGAGGCGCTCACGGTGGCGCTCACCGCGCTCGCGCCGCACCTTCCGCGGTACCAGCGGTCCGTGGCCCGGTACGCGCAGGCGCTCGTCGAGCCGGGCTGACGTCGTCCGCGGGTGCATGCGCACGGGCGCGCCCGACCGGGCTGCGGGAGCCTGGGGCATGACCGAGCTACGGTTCCCTGACGGGCAGGTCCTCACCATCGAGCGGACGGCGCCGGACCTGAGGTTCACCGCGTGGCTGCCGCCGGGGCTCTCCGGCCCGCCGGCCCATCGGCACCGGAACGAGTCCGAGACGTTCACCGTGCACGAGGGCCGGCTGCTCGTGCGGGTCGGGAGCGAGCGGCGCGAGCTCCTCGCGGGCGAGTCGGTCACCGTGCCGCCGGGGATGACCCACGCGTTCTCCAACCCGTTCGCCGGCCCGGCGCTCATCGGCACCGTCGAGAGCCCGGCCGGCCCGCTGCTCGCGCAGCTGACCTCGCTCGCGGCGTCGGGCGGGCGGCCGTCGATCCTGGAGATGGCCCGGATCAACGCCGACCACGACTACTCGCTCACGCTCGCAGGGCTGCCGGACGCACCGCAGCGGCTGCTGTGGCGTGGTCTCGCGCTCGTGGCGCGGGCGGTCGCGCGGGGCTGAGGCGAACATCGCCCGTCACGTGCCGGTCAGCAGACGGGTCTCCCGCAGTGACGTGACAAGGCGTGCGATGCGCAGGTCCGCGGGTAGCGCGCCCCACAGCTCCTGCTCCAGAGCTCCGATGTCCCACGCCGCCACGCTGATCTCCGTGGGCACCGCCGAGGTCCGTACCTCGGTGGCTGATCCGTCATACGTGGTGAGCAGAACACCGAATCCAGGTTCGAACTCCTCGACCGCCACGATCCCTCGATGCCCGTGTCCGTCAGCGGCCCGACGAACCCACCCGAGGGAGGTCACGTCAGAACCGGTGCGGACAGCCAGCCAGATGCGCGGCGTGTAGATCGGCGGATCGGGTTCGAACGTCGGCACTGCGCTGGCGTCGCCGATGCTGACACCTCTGGCGAGACTGTCGCACAAGGGGACGACGTGGTCACCGTTGCCGACGACGAGCCAGTCGGCTCGACGGGCAAGAGCGACGTAGTGTCGCAGCGCGTCCGGCGCGACTCCGCCACGCGCATCGCGTACCTCGACGTCGCCGTTGGATGACTCCACGAGGATCCGCGCCTGGGAAGCCGTGCTCCGCCCGGTGAGTGCATAAGCCCAGAACAACGTCCCGTCGCCGGTTCGGCCGGTGAGGCACACGCGACCGGGATAGGGCCTGGCCGCCAAGGCATCGACCACCCCCGGAGTCACTCGCCCACCTCATGATCGCCGCCCCACAACGCGGACACCGGGCTGGCCCAGATGCGCTCACCGAGACGACCGGTCAGGGGTCCCGTGTACAGCACGATCCCAGCGTGGAAGCGGTCGCCGAGCCTGTCGCGAAGGAACTTGAGTCCCCGGGCGTCCGCCTCGTTGACGGACGTCGCGGTCTTCACCTCGATGCCGATGACCCGGCCGTCCGCACGCTCGACCAGCAGATCGACCTCGACGCCCGAGCGGTCTCTGAAGTGCGCCAGCGTCAAGGGTTCGTCGACGGTCGACAGCTGCTTGGAGATCTCAGCCAGGACGAAGCTCTCCATGAACGCCCCGGCCATTCCTCCCGACGCCAGGCGGCCTGCGTCCATGCCGATGGCTGCCGCCGCCAGCCCGGTATCGGTGACATGGACCTTCGGCCGCCGGCCCTCCTTGGCGGAGACGCCGATGGTCCAGCCGGGCAGCTCCGTGATCAGGTACACGTGCTGCAGCAGGTCGAGATATGCCGATGTGGCAGTGCGTCCCATCGCCAGCTGCTCCGCGACGGCGCTGCGGCTCAGGATTCCGGAGGTCTGCTGCGCCACGAGTCGGTACAGCCGGGCAAGGGCGCCGGGGTGTCGGACATCCGACAGCTGCGGTAGGTCGCGCTCGGCGACGGACGAGAGGTAGCTGGCGAACCAGCGACTGCGGAGGTTGGGGGTCGCCCGACGTAGTGCGGCGGGATAGCCACCGGCCACGATGAGATCGAAGTAGTCGGCGCGCGACAAGGAACTGGTCACCACCGGGGGCTCCGACCCGAGCAGCGCCGGGAGCAGTCGCTCTCCTCCTTCGAGTACCTCGGCCACGGCCAGGGGAGGCAGGTACAGGCGATGCACTCGACCCGTCAGCGTCTCCGACCCGGTCGGGAGCAGGCGCGCGCCCACGGATCCCGCCAGCAGGAATCGTCCCGGCTCGCCCGTGCGGTCGACGACACGCTTGACGACCGAGAGCACCGACGGGGCCCGCTGGAACTCGTCGATCACCACGAGCCCTTCCGACTGCAGCGCCGTGAAGGGGTCTTCCCGGATGACGCTGAGAACGGCGTCGTCGTCGAGGTCGATCACCTTCGCCGAGCGGGTATCGGCGATCTCGCGGATCAGAGTCGACTTCCCGGAACCGCGAGGGCCTTCCAGCAGGACGGCCGGCTCGTCCATCAACAGAGTGTCCAGGACGGAGCGGGCATCCCGCACAACATGCCTGGTCAGCGCGAGTCTCACGCGCTCAGCCTATCCTGTACCGTGCAGATCGTCCCACCACTACCGAACAAATCGTCCAAAGATCATCGTGCATATCGTCCCGGCTCTATCGTGCAAATCGTCCGGATCGCTCTGTGGGGGTCTGCCCAAGGCTGTGGCGTAGTTCGTCACCCGGCCCAGGCGACGTAGCCTGTGCCGGTGCCCGGCGCCGTCCTCGATCTCGTCGTCCGCTACCGCAAGGGGCAGACGTACGGGGTGCACGCGCTGCTCGCGGCGCTCGAGGTGGAGCCGCCGAGCGTGCCGTACGAGTTGCACCTGGCGCGCAGCGTCGAGGAGCTCACGGACGTCGTCCGCGCCGGGGTCGCGGCGGGCCGCCGGGTGCTCACGGTGTGGTCGTTCTACTCGCCGGACTTCCCGGCGGCCGCGGCCGAGCTCGCTCAGGTCCGGGCGGCGGTGCCCGAGGGCCCGGGCGACGGGGTCGTCCACGTCGCGGGCGGTGTCCACGCGACGGCCGAACCGCTGGTGACGTTGCGGTCCGGCTGGGACGCCGTCGCCGTCGGCGAGGGCGAGGGCACGTTCGTGACCCTCGTCGAGGCGGTCGCGACCGGGGCCGAGTACCGCGGGCTGGCCGGGACGGCGCACCTGGACCGGGTTGACGACCCGGCGGGCCGGCTCGTCAAAGGCCCTGCGGCGCAACGTCGTCCGCTCGACCACTACCCGGCGTTCCCGCACACCCGCAACCTCACGAGCCCGATCGAGATCACCCGCGGATGTGTGTACGCATGCAAATTCTGCCAGACGCCGTTCATGTTCTCGGCACGGTTCCGGCACCGCAGCGTCGACTCGGTGCGCGAGAGCGTGCGGGTCATGCGCGGGCGCGCGCTGCGCGACGTCCGGTTCGTCACGCCGACGTCGCTGTCCTACGGCTCGGAGGGTGACGAGCCGGACCTCGACGCCGTCGAGGAGCTGCTCGCCGCGTGCCGGGACGAGATCGGCCCCGGCGGGCGGGTGTTCTTCGGGTCGTTCCCGAGCGAGCTGCGACCCGAGCACGTGAGCGTCGAGGCGTTGCGGATGCTCAAGAAGCACGTGCACAACCGGGACGTCATCGTCGGGGCGCAGTCCGGTTCGGACGACGTCCTCGCGCTGTCGGGGCGCGGCCACGGCGCCGCCGTCGTCGAGGACGCCGTCCGGCTGTGCGTCCAGGAGGGGTTCCGGCCCAACGTCGACATCATCTTCGGGATGCCCGGCGAGGGCGGGCCGCAGGCCCTAGAGACCGTCGCCCTCATGGACCGGCTCACCGCGCTCGGCGCGCGGATCCACGCGCACACCTTCATGCCGCTGCCGGGCACCCCGTGGCGCAACGAGCCGCCCGGCCGGCTCGACGCCCCGACCCGGCGCGCGCTCGCGACGCTGACGACCCGCGGCGGGGTCTACGGCTCCTGGGAGAAGCAGGAGGGCATCGCCGCCGAGATGGCCGGTGCGCGGTCCGCGGACGCCGGGCACCGGCAGGGCCGCCCGCGCCGGCTGCGCGAGGGCGGTTGACCCCGGCGGGTCGGGCGGATCCTGCTGGTCAGGCGTTCTCGGCGTACTTGACGACGCCGACCCCGGCGAGGATGACGGCACCGCCGACGAGCTGCAACGGGGTGAGCGACTGGTCGAGCAGCAGCCACGCGAAGAGCACCGCGAAGAGCACCTCGGTGAGGCCGAGGAAGGACGAGAAGCGGGCGCCGAGGATCCGCGTGCCGGTGATGCCGGCGACGTAGGCGACGACGGCCGCGACGAGCGAGAGCCCGAGTACCGGCCAGACCCAGCTCATCGTGCGCCCGGCGAACTCGACGTCGACCCGGGGCGCCGACAGCGGGACGACGCCCGCCGCCCCGGCGAGGAGCAGGCAGACGGCGCCGATCGCGAGCCCGCCCCAGGCCATGGCGATCGGGGGCAGGTCGTCGTCCGAGTGCGCCGACAGCACGAAGAACGCGGCCAGGCCGGCGGCGGCGCCGAGCCCCCAGAGCACACCCACGACGTCCACCCGGACCGCGCCGAGGACGTCGAGCACGAGGACGAGACCGGACACCGAGAGCGCGGCACCGAGCGCCGTGAGCAGCGTGGGCCGGTGCCCGTGCCGCAGCCACATCCAGCCGACGACGAGGATCGTCCCGAGGTACTCCAGCAGCAGCGCGACGGCGACGTCGAGGTGCGAGACCGCGTTGAAGTAGGCCACCTGGCAGGCCGCGACCGCGACGACGCCGTAGGCGACCACCGGGCGCCACGACCGGCGCAGCACGTGCGCCCGGCCGCGGAGCGAGACGAGCGCCGGCACCGTGAGCACGAGCGCGGCGACGCCGACCCGGGCGGTGACCGCCCCCGCCGACGACCAGCCTGCGGCGAGGAGCGCCGAGGCGAAGACGCCCGACGTGCCGAACGTCGCGAACGAGACGAGCGACAGCAGGACGCCCAGCCCCGTCGGACGACGCCCGGCCGCCGGTGCGGCGCCGTCCGGTCGCGTACCGGCACCGCCGATCGCGGGGGCCGGGGTGGACGAGGTGGCGGCCATGGGTGCCCTCCGGCGATCATCGACCCGGTCGCAGGAACGACGTAAGGGCCAAAAGCGTTGTGCGGCTATGACGGGCTCCACCCTAGGATGGCGCCTGAAAGGGGTCAAGTTGCTTTTTGCCCATGACACCGAGATGTCGCTCTCGGCGCTCGCCGCGCTCGTCAACACCGGCCGCGGCCGCACCGAGGGCATCGCCGCCATGGCCGACCTCGACGCCTACGCCACCACGTGGCGCTGGACGGGGAGCCGGGTCCGGGACGACGCCGAGCTGGTCGCCGTCCGGGCGCTGCGCGGCCGCCTCGAGCAGCTCTGGACCCTCGACGAGGACGGCGCCGTCCTGCTCGTCAACGACCTGCTGCGCGAGGCGAACGCGCTGCCCCAGCTGGTCCGCCACGACGGCTGGGACTACCACATGCACGCGACGTCCCCCGAGGCCCCGCTCGCCGAGCGGATGGCCGTCGAGGCCGCGATGGCGATGGTCGACGTCATCCGGAGCAAGGAGCTCGACCGGCTGCGGGTCTGCGCGGCGGACGACTGCTCCGACGTCATGGTCGACCTGTCGAAGAACCGGTCCCGGCGGTTCTGCGACACGACGTGCGCGAACCGCACGAACGTCGCGGCGTTCCGGGCGAGGCGGGCCGCCCGCGAGTGACGGCTGCGGGGGAGGAATCCTCTGCGAGGGTGTCGAATCCGAGCCGGCCCGTTCGTAGCCAGGGTGGGAGCACCGCAGGGGTGCCCCGGACGAGGAGATCCGAGATGACCCAGTACCTGCTGTCCGTCTTCCCCGACGAGGCCGCGATCGCCACGACCCCGCCCGAGGAGACCGAGCGGATGTACGCCCAGGTCGGTGCGTTCAACGAGGAGGTCAAGGCCGCCGGGTCGTGGGTGTTCGCCGGCGGGCTGCACCCGTCGAGCACGGCGACCGTCGTGCGGGCGGTCGACGGCGAGGTCGTGACGACCGACGGCCCGTACGCCGAGGCCAAGGAGGTCATCGGCGGGTTCTGGATCATCGAGGCGGCGGACCTGGACGCCGCGCTCGCCTGGGCCCGCAAGGGCACGGTCGCCTGCGGTGCGCCGGTCGAGGTCCGCCCGTTCCAGGACTGATGACCGCCGCCGACCTCGAGCGCGTCTACCGCGGCGAGCGCGGCCGCTGCGTCGCGACCCTGGTCCGCCTCCTCGGCGACATCGACCTCGCCGAGGAGGCGGTCCAGGAGGCCTTCGCGGTCGCGGCGGCGACCTGGCCGGAGCGCGGCGTCCCGCCGAACCCCGGCGGCTGGATCACGACGACGGCACGCAACCGGGCCGTCGACCGGTTGCGCCGGGAGGCCACCCGCGGCGACCGGCACCGTCAGGCCCTGCTGCTGCACACCCCCGACGAACCGGAGGAGGTCGGTCCCGTGCGCGACGACCGGCTCCGGCTCGTCTTCACGTGCTGCCACCCGGCGCTGGCGCAGCCGGCCCAGGTCGCACTCACCCTCCGGCTGCTCTGCGGCCTCACGACGCCCGAGATCGCGCGCGCGTTCCTCGTGCCCGAGGCGACCGTCGCGCAGCGGATCGTCCGGGCGAAGAAGAAGATCGCCGCGGCCCGGATCCCGTACCGGGTCCCGGGCGACGCCGAGCTGCCCGAACGGCTCCCGCCGGTGCTCGCGGCCGTCTACCTGACCTTCACCGAGGGGCACACGGCGACCGCCGGCGACGACCTGCTGCGCCCCGACCTGTGCGCCGAGGCGGTCCGGCTCGGCCGGCTCCTCGCCGAGCTCATGCCCGACGAGCCCGAGGTGCTCGGGCTGCTCGCGCTCATGCTGCTCACCCAGGCCCGGGCGGGCGCCCGGGTGGCGGACGACGGCACGCCCGTCCTGCTGCCGGACCAGGACCGCTCCCGCTGGGACCGCTCGCTCGTCGCCGAGGGGCAGGCGCTCGTGCGTGCCTGCCTGCGCCGCGGTGCGCCCGGGCCGTACCAGGTGCAGGCGGCGATCGCGGCGGTCCACAGCGACGCGCCGTCCGGTGACGCGACGGACTGGCGGCAGGTCCTCGACCTCTACGACCTGCTCCTGCGTCTGACGCCGACGCCGGTGGTGGCGCTGAACCGCGCGGTCGCTGTCCTCCACGTCGAGGGTCCGCAGGCGGCGCTCGACGCGCTCGACGGCCTCCCGCTCGACCGGCTCCACCTGTTCCACGCCACCCGGGCCGACGTGCTCGCCCGGCTCGGGCGGGCCCGGGACGCCCGGGCCGCGTACGACCGGGCGCTCGCCCTCGCGACGAACGGCGCGGAACGGCGGTTCCTCCGGGGCCGCCGGGACGCGTCGGGAACCGGGACCGAAGGGGCGACGTGACCGTTCACGCCACGCCCGCGCAACACACCTTTTGGTCTTTCGCCACGCGGCGCAGGCGGGACGTGCCAGCCTGTGCAGGCAAGGTTGTCACGGTACGGGGCGAGGAACGGGAGCGAGGTGGCCGAGGAACGATGAGGTTCCCGCTCGAATGGACTCGATGATCGGCACGGCCAAGTGTTGCCGCCTGTGGGCCGTCCTGCTGTACACCCGTATCGGTCGCTGCGGCAGCTGCCACGAACGCCCGCGTCTCGTCGCTGCTGACCCGCCGTGGTTCTTCCGGACCAGCACGTCGGACGAGGACGCCGCGTAACCACCCGACTCCGATGAGTGTACGGAGTCCACAGCATGGCCGCGCCCTCATCTCACGATGCGGACAGTACTTTTTCCGTCGCTGTCGGTGACGCCGGCTCCTTCGCGACTCAGCCCGCGAGGTGCTCCAGGAGCAGTCGCGTGCAGGCGTCCGCGCTCTCGACGGTGCCCAGGTGTGCTCCCGGGACGACCTCGACCCGGGCCTGGACGTCGTCCGGCAGGCACGCGGCGATCGTCCGTGCGTGCTCCTGCGGGGTCGCCGGGTCGTCCGCCGTGGCGACGACGAGCGCCGGCGCCGTGACCTTGGCGAGGGTGTCGCGCAGGTCCATCGCCGCGATCGCCTCGCAGCAGCCCGCGTAGCCCTCGGCCGGCGTCCCGACGACCATCGCGCGGTGCGCGGCGACGACGTCCGGCCGGGCGGCCGCGAAACCCGGCGTGAACCAGCGGGCGACGACGGCGTCCGCGATCGCGCCGGTGCCGTCCGCCCGCACGGTCGCCGCCCGGTCGAGCCAGCCCTCGAGCGGTGGCAGGTAGGCCGAGGTGCAGAAGAGCGCGAGCTTCTCGACCCGGTCGGGCACGTGCGCCGCGAGCCACATCGACACCATCCCGCCGAGCGACAGGCCCCCGGCGGTGAAGCGCTCGACGCCGAGGGAGTCGAGCAGCGCGAGGACGTCCTGCGCGAGGTCGGCCAGCCCGTACGGGCCCGCCGGCACCTCCGAGGCGCCGTGCCCGCGGTGGTCGTACCGGACGACCCGGTACTGCTGCGCGAGCGCCTCGAGCTGCGGGTCCCACATCCGCCGGTCGGTGCCGAGCGAGCTGCCGAGGACGACGACGGGGGCGCCGTCCGGGCCGTGGACGTCGTGACCGAGCCCTGCCGTCATGCGTGCTCCTCCTCGCGGGGGCCGCCGAGGGCCCGGTCGACGACCGCCTCGGCGGCCGAGGTGTCCAGGGTGCCGCCGGTGCGGGCGAGCAGCGCGTCGACCGCGGCGCGCATCCGGTCGGGGTGCACGACGAGCCCGTCGAGCGACGCCCGGACGTGCGCCGCCGTCGCGTCGACGAGCCGGAGCAGGTCGACGAGGACCGGTGCCTCGGCCTGCCAGCGGCCGGCCGCGCGCTGCAGCTCGCCCGGCATGCCGGCGAGCAGCGTCGCGACGAGCCCCGGCACCCGGTGCGCGCACGCGAGGGCGAGGACGGCGCGCGACGGGTTCTGCTTGTGCGGCATGGCGGACGAGCCGCCGGGGGCGGCGACGGAGACCTCGGCGATGTCGGTCGAGGAGAGCAGGACGACGTCCTGGGCGATGCCGGCGAGCTCGCCGGCGAGTGCTCCCAGTGCGCCGGCGAGGTCGGCGACCCGGCCGCGCGTCGCGTGCCACGGCGCGGCGGGGACGGCGAGCCCGAGCTGCTCCGCCACACCGGCGAGGAGTGCGTCCGCGTGCCGGCCCGCAGGCGTGAGGGTGCCGACGGCGCCGGCGAGCTGGACGGCGAGCCGGGTCACCCGTACCTCGGCGAGTCGCTGCGCCGCCTCCCGGACGCCGACCGCTCGGACGGCGGCGAGCGCACCGAACGTCGTCGGTTCACCGTGCTGGAGAAGGGTTCTGCCGACCATCGCGGTTCCGCGGTGCGTGCGCGCCAGCCCCCGCAGCAGGTGCTCGACATCGTGCGCAGTGTTGAGCGCATGGGCCGTGGCGTCCTTCGCGACGAGCATCGCCGCGGTGTCGACGACGTCCTGGCTCGTCGCCGCGACGTGGACGGCGTGCCGCGCGTCCGCGGGCACGAGCGCCCTGAGCTGCCGCACGAGCTCGACGACCGGCGTGGCCTGGGTCGCCGTCCCGGCGGCGAGCGCCTCGAGGTCGAGGTGCGCACCGACGTCCTGCGCGGCCTTCGCGCACGCGTCGGCGACGACGGTCGCCGACGCGGCGTCGACGAGCCCGACGTCCCCGGCGGCGCGGGCCAGCGCGCCCTCGAAGCCGAGCATGGCGCGCGCCCAGGCGGCGTCGTCCGTGCGGGCGTCGGCGGCGGGCGTCGTCGCCCCGGCGCCGAAGAGCCGGAACGACGACGTGCCGTCGCGCCCGCCGTCCGGTGCGCCGTGCTGCGCGCCGTCAGATGTCGAAGAAGACAGTCTCGTTCTCCCCCTGGAGCCGGATGTCGAAGCGGTAGCCGCCGTCGACCTGCTGCGCCACGAGGGTATGCCTGCGGTGCTCCGGCACCGCGGCGAGCACGCGGTCCTCCGCGTGGCCGCCCGGGCCGGCGACGCCCGCGTGCTCGGGGAAGTAGACGCGGGTGACGACCCGGTCGAGCAGCCCGCGGGCGAAGACCGAGACGTCGAGGTGCGGCGCCTGCGTCGTCCCGTCCGGGCCGGGGACCGCACCCGGCACGAGGGTCAGCACCGACCAGCGGCCGCCGTCCACGGTCTGGGCACGGGCGAACCCGCGGAACCCGGGCGGGGCCTCGGCGACGCCGCGGGGGTCGTCGGGGTGGTGGAACCGGCCGTCCGGGTGGGCCTGCCAGATCTCGATCATCCCGTCCGGGACGGGGGCGCCCTCGCCGTCGTAGAGCGTGCCGGAGACCGTGACCGCGCCGGGCGTGCCGGGGTCGACGGCCTCCTCGCCGTGCTCCCAGGTGAGGCCGATCGCGAGGTAGGGACCCACGGTCTGCGAGGCCGTGAGGCCGAGCCGCCCGTCACTCGTCGTCGGCATCGACGTCCTCCGTCTCGAAGTAGGTGGCGCCGCTGCCGCGGAGCACGATGTCCCAGCTGAACGCGAGGGCCCACTCGGGCTGCGTCGCCTCGTAGTCGAACCGGGAGATCAGCCCCTGCCGGGCCTTCTCGTCGGGGATCGAGTTGAAGATCGGGTCCTGGAAGAACAGCGGGTCGTCCTCGAAGTACATCTGGGTCACGAGCCGCTGGGTGAACGCCCGGCCGAAGAGCGAGAAGTGGATGTGCGCCGGTCGCCAGGCGTTGTGGTGGTTCTTCCACGGGTAGGCGCCGGGCTTGATGGTCGTGAACTCGTAGCGGCCGAGCGAGTCGGTGACGACCCGCCCGACCCCGTTGAAGTGCGGGTCGAGCGGAGCCGGCCACTGGTCGCGCAGGTGCCGGTACCGGCCGCCCGCGTTGGCCTGCCAGATCTCGACGAGCGTGTCCGGGACGGCCCGCCCGTCGCTGTCGAGCACCCGGCCGCGCACGACGATCCGCTGCCCGAGGGCCTCGCCGCCGTCCCACTGGGTGAGGTCGGCGTCGTCCTTGGTGACGCGACCGTCGCCGAGGACCGGGCCGGTGACCTCGGTGAACAGGTGCGGCAGGAGCACGAGCGGCTCCTTCGGGTGCCGCAGCCCGGTGCTCCGGTAGTCGGGGGAGTCCAGCGGCGGGTGCACCCCCAGGGGCCGTTCGTACTGCGGGAGCACGAGCCCGTTCGCCTGTCCGGGAGCCGCCTGCGCCGGGTGGTCGGTCGTCATGGCGTCCACGCTAGGGACCGCGATCGGGACCTCCAACCAGCCTCTTCCGCTCAGTGGAAGCTTGTGGCAGGTTGGCGGGATGGCGGGCAACGCGCGGGAGCCGGGGGTCTCGGTGGCCTCCCGGGTGCTCGCCGTCCTCGGTGCCTTCGACGCCTCGCACGACCGGCTCACGCTCTCCGAGATCGCCCGCCGCAGCGGCCAGCCGCTCGCGACCGCGCACCGGCTCGTCGCCGAGCTCGAGCGCTGGGGCGGCCTGACCCGGGCGGACGACGGCGTGTACGGGATCGGCCGCCGGCTCTGGGACGTCGGCACCCTCGCCCGCGTCGAGCGCGACCTGCGCGACGTCGCGTCGCCGTTCCTCCAGGACGTGCACCGGACGACGCGCGAGACGGTGCACCTCGCCGTCCGCGACGGGCTGCACGCGCTGTACGTCGACCGCCTCGTCGACCGGACGACGGCCCAGGTGCTCAGCCGGGCCGGTGCCCGGCTGCCGCTGCACGCGACCGCCGTCGGCAAGGTGCTCCTCGCGCACGCGCCCGGGGACGTCGTCCGCGCCGCCCTGACCGACCCGGTGCGGGTCACGCCGCACACGATCACCGAGCCGGGCCGGCTGCACCGCGAGCTCGCCGAGGTGCGGCGGCGCGGCTCCGCCCGGACCGCCGAGGAGATGACGCCGGGCGCCTGGTCCGTCGCCGTGCCCATCGCGCCGCCCGGCGGCGGGGTCGTCGCCTCGCTGGGCATCGTCGTCGCCTCGCCGCGGCGCGACCTCGTCCGGCTCGTGCCGGTGCTGCAGGTCGCGGCGAACGGCATCGGCCGCGAGCTGCCGCCGGGATGGGCGCCGACCTGACCGGGCGCCGCCCGGAAGTCGTTCGCGGCGTGTCCTGCCCACGGTGCACTGTGGGCTCATGACGTCACCGCGGCGGGTCACGCTCGTGCTCTGCACCGGCGAGCACGGCGTCTTGGGCGTGCTCCCGCCGTTCGAGGTCGGGCGGCCCTACTGGCAGGAGACGGACGGCGTCGTCGCCGGCGCGCTCGAGCGGTACGACCTGCACCTGACGGTGCTGCGGATCCTGCACGCGTCCGAGCAGTCACCGCCCGGCGGGGACGTCACCTACCTCGCCGAGGCCGACCCCGCCGACGCCGGCCGGGCCGGTGCCCTCGTCTCGGCGTGGTCCGGGCCGGACCCGCTCGCCGACCACCCGCTCCGGATGCCGTGGGCCCGTCCCGGCGGCCCGGCGGCGGACGTCGGGTGGGCGCTCGCCGTGCTCGCCGCGGCCGGCCGGACGCCGGCCGGGCCGCCCGAGCAGATGCGCACCTGGAACCTGTCGTCGCTGTGGCGGCTGCCGGCCACCGACGGCGCGGGCCGCGCGGCGGACGCGTGGCTCAAGGTCGTGCCCCGGTTCTTCGCGCACGAGGGGCTCGTGCTCGAGCGGCTGCAGCGCACGGGCGCCGTCCCCGCCCTGCTCGCCCGGGACACCGGGCCGGACGGCAGCGGCCGGGTGCTGCTCGACGCCGTCCCGGGGGAGGACTTCTACGGTGCGCCGGCCGAGCGGGTCGCCGGCTTCGCCCGCACCCTCGCCCGGATCCAGGCCGGCTGCGCGGGGGACGTCGACGCGCTGGCCGCGGCCGGTGTCCCGGACCGGCGCGACCCCGCCCTGCTCGTCGCCGAGGCCACCCGCCTCGTCGACCTCGTCGCGACCGGTGACGGCGGCGCCGGGCAGCTGGCGCCGGCCGAGGTCGAGGCCGCCCGCCGGCTCGTCGACGCGCTGCCGGACCGGCTCGCCCGGGAGGCCGCGTGCGGCGTCCCCGAGTCGTTGGTGCACGGGGACTTCCACCCGGGCAACGTCCGCGGCGCGGCGGGGCGCTGGCGGGTCCTCGACTGGGGCGACAGCTACCTCGGCAGCCCCGCCGTCGACGTCGTCACCGCCGGCAACGGGCTCGACGCCGCCGGCCGGCAGCAGGTCCTCGAGGCCGCCGCCGCGGAGTACGGCCCGGATGTCGACCTGCTCGGGGCCGCGGACGCCGCCCGGCCGGTCTCCCCGCTGCGCGGGGCGCTCGCCTGGCAGCGGTTCCTCGACGCCATCGAGCCCGACGAGTGGCCGTACCACGAGGGCGACCCCGCCGCCGGCCTCCGGGACGCGCTCGCCGCCTTCCACTGAGCGAGATGCCTTCCGCTCAGCGGAAGCCGGATCTGGCCCTTCCGGCCAGGGCAGGCTTGCCTTGCTCCATGAGCGACGTCATCCGTACCCAGGTCGGCATCATCGGCGCCGGCCCGGCCGGGCTCCTGCTGGCCCGGCTCCTCGCGAACGCCGGCATCGACAGCGTGGTCGTCGAGAACCGCTCGCGCGAGTACGTCGAGGCGCGCATCCGCGCCGGCGTCCTCGAGCAGCAGACCGTCGACCTGCTCACCGAGGCCGGCGTCGGCGACCGGTTGCAGCGCCAGGGCCTGCGCCACGACGGGATCTACCTGCAGTGGCCCGGCGAGCGGCACCGCATCGACTTCCCGGCGCTGTGCGACCGCTCGGTGTGGGTCTACGGCCAGACCGAGGTCGTCAAGGACCTCGTCAACGCCCGGCTCGCCGACGGGCCGCTCTTCTTCGACATCAGCGACACCGCGGTCGTCGACGTCGAGACCGACCGGCCCAAGGTGACCTTCACCGACGCGGACGGCGTCGCGCGCGTCCTCGAGTGCGATGTCGTCGCGGGGTGCGACGGCTTCCACGGCGTGAGCCGGCAGGCGATCCCGGAGGCGCTGCGGACGACGTTCGAGCGGGTCTACCCGTTCGCCTGGCTCGGGATCCTCGCGGACGTCGAGCCGTCGACCGACGAGCTGATCTACGCCTGGCACCCCGACGGCTTCGCCCTGCACAGCATGCGCTCGCCGACCGTGAGCCGGCTCTACGTGCAGGTCGACCCGAGCGAGAAGGTCGAGGACTGGTCCGACGACCGGGTCTGGGACGCGCTCGCGACCCGGATGGCACTGCCCGGCTGGACGCTGAGGTCGGGGCCGGTCACCGAGAAGAGCATCACCCCCATGCGCAGCTTCGTCAGCGGCCCGATGCGGCACGGCCGGCTGTTCCTCGCCGGGGACGCCGCGCACATCGTGCCCCCGACCGGCGCCAAGGGCCTCAACCTCGCCGTCGCCGACGTCAAGGTGCTCGCCGAGGCGATCACGGCGTTCGCCAAGGAGCAGCGCACCGACCTGCTCGACGCCTACTCCGACACCGCCACCCGCCGGGTCTGGCGCGCCACCCACTTCTCGTGGTGGATGACGTCGATGCTCCACCGGAGCCCGGGGTCGGACCCGTTCGACGACCAGCTCCAGCTCTCCCAGCTGCGCTACGTCTCGACGTCCGAGCGCGCCGCCGCGAGCCTCGCAGAGAACTACACCGGCCTCCCCTACACCACCTGACCAGACCCCCCGACCCGCCCCGCAGAGCCGCTCATGCTCGCGCCGTGTACCGGAAACCGTTGGGTGACACCGTTTCCCGGGTACGCGGCGCGAGCATGAGCGGGGGGCTGGTGCGGGCTACTTCTTGAGGGGCAGGGTGTGGGCGGGGTCGGCGGCGGAGGAGCCGACCGTGAGGGTGAACTCGCCGGGCTCGGTGACGAAGGCGTGCGCGGCGGCGTCCCAGTGCTGGAAGGCGCGCTCGGGCAGCGCGACGACGGCCTCGGCGCTGCCGCCGGCGGGCACGCGCACCTTGGTGAACCCGGCGAGCCACAGCACCGGACGGCGCACGGCCGAGCCGGGGCGCGACAGGTACGCCTGGACGACGTGCGCGCCGTCCCGGGTGCCGGTGTTCGTCACGCGGACGGCGACCCCGCCGTCGACCTCGCGCGGCGCACCGAGCTCCCACGTCGTGTACCCGAGGCCGTGGCCGAACGGGACCGCCGGGGTGATGCCGTCGCGGGCGCAGCGCCGGTAGCCGATGTCGAGGCCCTCGGTGTACTCGACGACGCCGTCGACGGGGTCGCTCTCCGGCGCCACGACACCGCCGGGCGCCGGCCAGGTCGTCGGCATCCGGCCGCCGGGCTCGACGGCCCCGGAGAGGACGTCGGCCAGCGCCGCCCCCATCTGCTGGCCCGGGAACCACGCCAGGAGAACGGCTCTCGCGTCGTCGAGCCACGGCATGAGCACCGGGGCGCCGGAGTTCACGACGACGACGGTGTTCGGGTTCGCCGCGAGGACGGCGCGGACGAGGTCGTCCTGGCGGCCGGGCAGCGCCAGGCTCGTGCGGTCGTAGCCCTCGGACTCGACCTCCTCGGTCGTCCCGACGACGACGACCGCCGCGTCGCTCGAGCGGGCGAGCGCGACCGCGGCGGCGATCTCCTCGTCGTCGGTGCCGCGCGGCGGCGCGACGTTGACCTGGAACGCGACGAGCGGCTGGTCGAGGCTGCCCGGGGTGAAGCGGATCTCGACGTCCGCCGTCCCGCCCTCGCCGAGCGCGACCTCGGCGATCGCCTGCGGCGGCATCATGAACGACTCGACGATGTCGGCGCCGGGTCGTGGCACGAGCGTGGTCGCCGCGACCTGCTCGCCGTCCACGGTCACCGAGACGCTCCCGATGCCCGAGGCGCCGATCCGGTACGCGCCGTTGGACGTCGCGGTGAGCGTGCCGCGGGCGACGATGTGCCCGAGCGACGAGATCGGGGTGTCCTCGCCGACGACGCCCATCCACGTGTACGCGCCGGTCCGGCGGCGTTCGGTGCTGAGGACCTGCCCGTCCCGGCCGACGAACGTCAGCTCGATGCCGTCCTCCGAGGCGTCCGGCAGGTGCAGCGTGCCGATGTCGGCCGGGGGCACCCGGTCGGTCGACGAGACGCCGAGCGAGTGCCGGACCTCGACCCCCGCAAGGCCCGCGAGCAGCCCCTCGACCGGGTGGACGACGGACGCCGGGAAGACGGTGGCCG
Source organism: Kineosporia sp. R_H_3 (assembly GCF_002198675.1). GTDB lineage: Bacteria > Actinomycetota > Actinomycetes > Actinomycetales > Kineosporiaceae > R-H-3. The sequence goes on from NZ_MWLL01000086.1 coordinate 23,803, forward strand.
AGCCGCCGCCGAGGGTGCGCCCGCGCAGGGCGTTCGGGCCGACGACCGCCACCGACCGGACGTCCTGCGCCAGCGGGAGGACACCGGAGTTCTTCACGAGGACGAACCCGGCGGCCGCGGCCTCGCGGGTCAGCGCCTCGACGCGCGCCTCGTGGGTGCCGGCGTCGAAGACCGGGGCCGAGGGCTGGGTGCCGGCGTCGACCCCGTCGACCGCGCCGGTCCGGGCGGCCAGCCGCAGCAGCCGCAGCACCTTCTCGTCGACCTTCGCCTCGGGCACCCGGCCCGCCTCGACGGCCTCGACCAGCGCCGCGCCCCAGGGACCGACCGGCCCGGGCATCGCGAGGTCGAGCCCGGCGTTGCCGGCGGCCTCGGTCGAGCGGGTCGCGAACCAGTCCGACATGACGAGGGCGTCGGAGCCCCAGTCCCCCTTGAGGACGTCGTCGAGCAGGTCGTTCTCGGTCATCGTCGTGCCGTTGACCTGGTTGTAGGCGGCCATGTACGACCACGGCCGGGCGAACTCCTCGACGTGCTCGAACGGCGCGAGGTACAGCTCGCGCAACGTCTGCTCGTCGATCCGGTTGTCGGCCGTCATCCGCTCGGCCTCCTGGTCGTTGCCGACGAAGTGCTTGACGCACGCGGCGACCCCGTTGGCCTGCAGGCCGTGCACGTACGCCGCGGCGACCCGACCGGTGAGCAGCGGGTCCTCGGAGAAGCACTCGAAGTGCCGGCCGCCGACGGGCGTGCGGTGCAGGTTGATCGTCGGGGCGAGCAGGACGTCGACGCCCTTGCGACGCGACTCGGCCGCGAGCAGCGCGCCGAGCCGGGTCACGAGGTCCTCGTCCCAGGACGCCGCGACCGCGGTCGGCGAGGGGATGTTCGCCGAGGGGTCGCGGTCGTCCCAGCGCTCGCCGCGGACGCCGACCGGCCCGTCGGAGACGACGTACCGGCGCAGCCCGGCCTTCGGCTCGGGGTCGATCGACCAGAAGTCGGTGCCCGTGAGCAGCCGGACCTTCTCCGCGAGCGAGAGCGCGGCCACCCGCTCGCGCAGCGCCGCGTCGAGCGTCGCGGTGTCGGGGCGGGGGAGCGGGGCGACCCCCGGATCGAGGTTCTCGGCGGTCATGGGACGGCTCCTCAGGTCAACAGGTCACACGTGTCAGTGAATCGTGTGACTACGCTAGGCTCACCGAGCCCGGCTGGCAAGGCCTGCCCGCCGGTCCCTGCAGTGGAGGAGGCGCCGTGGACCGCCCTCGCCGGCCGACGAGCGCCGACGTCGCCGCGCGGGCCGGCGTCTCCCGCTCGACCGTGAGCTACGTGCTCAGCGGCAGTACCCAGCACTCGTTCCCGCAAGCCACCCGGGACCGTGTCCTGCTGGCCGCCGCGGAGCTCGGCTACACCCCGCACGCGGCCGCCCGGGCCCTGCGCCGCGGAACGTCCGGGGTCGTCCTGCTCGTGCTGGCGGACGTCCCGATCGGGGCGAACCTGGGCAGCATGCTCGCCGAGATGACCACCGCCGTCGCGGCGACCGGGCGCTCGCTCGTCACCTGGACCGGCGGGGTCGGCCCGACGCTGCGCGAGACGCTCGCCCACCTCGACCCGGTCGTCGTCCTCACGATGGCCCCGCTCGCCCCGGCGGAGGCGGACGCCGTCGGCAACGCGGGCATCCCCCTCGTCGCGATGCCCTACGCCGGTTCGGCGACGCAGACCGTCGGGCCGGCCGCGCCGAGCCGCGGGGAGCTCCAGGTCGGGGCGCTCCAGCTGCAGCACCTCGCCGCCCACGGGCACCGCCGGGTCGCCGTCCTCACCGTGGCCGAGCCCCGGCTGGCGCTCTTCGCGCACGGCCGGGTCGAGGGCGTCCGACGGGCCGCGCTCGACCTCGGGCTCGACCAGCCGCCCGTGCTGGCCCTCGGGGAGCCGGACGACGCCGCCGTCGAGGCGGTCGCGCAGGCGCTCACCGGGTGGGTCCGCGGGCCCGCACCGGTCACGGCGCTGTGCTGCTACAACGACCTCTACGCCGCGGTCGCGCTCGCCGCGGCCGCGCGGTGCGGGCTGCGCGTCCCGCAGGACCTCTCCGTGGCCGGGATCGACGACGACCCCCTGGGCCGCTTCCTGGCCCCTCCGCTGACGACGATCCGCTTCGACTTCCGCGACACGGCGCGGGCCGTCGTCGAGCAGGTCGCCGCCGTCCTCGAGGGAGCCCCGCTCCCGCCGCCCGGTCCGTCGTCCCAGGTGCTCCGGGTCGTCGAGCGCGCCTCGGTGGGTCCGCCGCCCGCCCGCTGACAAACGCCCGCAGGCGGGCACCCCCGTGAGGGGGCACCCGCCTGCGGAAAGTTCAGGGTGTTCAGATGGGCCGGACGTTGGACGCCTGGGGGCCCTTCTGACCAGCGGTGATCTCGAACTCAACACGCTGGTTCTCGTCGAGCGAACGGTAGCCGTCCGCCTGGATGGACGAGAAGTGGACGAAGACGTCGGCAGCGCCGCCGTCCGGCGTGATGAAGCCGAAGCCCTTCTCGCCGTTGAACCACTTCACGGTGCCCTGCGTCATGCGATGTTCTCCTCAATGCTGTGCCCACCGGGCACATTCTCCGAAGCCGTTCAGGTGATCGGCCCCGGGCTGCAGTCCGGACGACGTCCGTCCGGGAGGACCGTCTCTGGTCTGAGACGACGAACGCCCGCCGGAGATCTTCTCCGCGGGCGTCCTGGAACGTACGAGAGGGCTGCAGCCGCTAGAACAGTAACACCGTGGAGCAGGTGCGGTCACTACCGCGTGTCCACGATCTTTTCGTCCCGATCAGGCCGGCGGCAGCGTCGAGCAGGCCTCGACGAGCAGATCGCGCAGCCATGCGTGGGCCGGGTCGAGCTCGTTCATCGGGTGCCACCACACGGCCTGGACGAGCGGCACCGCGTCGAACGGGCACGGCAGCACCCGGACGTCGCCGCGGGCGGTGAGCCGCTCGGCCAGCCTGCCCTGGACCAGGGAGATCCGGTCCGTGCCCGCGATGACCTCGGGCAGCGCGTAGAAGCTCTCGATGACCACCTGGACGCGCGGCTCGACGCCGAGCATCTGGAGCTGCCGCGCGGCCGGGGCGTACGACGTCGGGCCGTGGTAGACGAGCGCCCACGGCAGCGCCGCGAGGTCCTCCATCGTCACGGTCGCGCCGATCCGGGAGTTGCCGGCCGCCGCGATGACCATCCAGCGGTCCTCGTAGAGGTCCGTCGACGGCAGGTCGAGGAGGAACCCGTGCGGGAGGATGATCCCGTCGATCGTCCGCAGCACCTCGGCGGCGTGGTCGACGACCTGTGGCGTGTGCTGCCCGAGCCGCAGCCGCAGCCGCGGGGCCCGCTCCGCGAGCAGCCGGCTCAGCGCCCTGCCCACGATCGAGATGCCGTAGTCGGAGCCGAGGAGCACGAACTCGCGGTTCGCCGTCTCCGGGTCGAAGACGGGCTGAGCGGCGAACACCCGGTCGACGCCGTCGAGCGCCGCCGACGCGCGCTGCTTGAGGGTCGTCGCGAGCGGGGTCAGCTCGTAGGAGTTGCCGACGCGGCGCAGCAGCTCGTCGCCGTAGTAGCGACGCAGCCGCGCGAGCGAGGCGGACAGCGCCGGCTGGCTCAACCCGAGCCGTTGGGCTGCGCGCGTGACGCTGGCCTCCTCGAGGAGCGCCTCGAGCGCCGTGAGGAGGTTGAGGTCGACGGTGACCCGGCCCATGCCGTGAGAGTGCCACAGCGGACCCGTCCAGCACATAGACCGCACTGATGATCCGCATCAGGCATCTCGTCTTCCCTGATGCCAGGCGCGCGAGCGACAGTGAGCGGGACCACACGGCGTCGTGACGGCCCGGGTGGTGCCGATCCCGTCCACGAACCGGAGGACGCCCGCCGTGGCCCACTCGAACGCCCCTGCCGACGACCTCCCGCGGCTCGCGCTCGGTACCTTCCGCGCCGCGGGCGGGTCGCCGTTCCCCGGCCTGCTCGTCGACGGCGTCGTCCTCGACGTGAGCGCGCTGGGTGCGACGGCACGGGACCTGCTCGCGCGGTGGGACGACGTCCGGCCGCGGCTCGACGCCCTGGCCGCGACCGCTGCGGACGACGGGAGCCGGCGCGCGCTCGACGGTCTCGAGGTGCTCGCGCCGGTCGAGCCGCGGCAGGTGGTCCAGGCCGGGGCGAACTACCGCACGCACGTCATCGACCTCGCGGTGAAGCACACCGAGATCCGCCCGGGGCAGACGGTCGAGGAGGTCCGCGCCGAGGTCGCCGCGATGATGGACCGGCGCGCGACGCACGGGCGGCCCTACATCTTCACCGGGCTGCCGTCCGCCGTGACCGGCCCGTACGACGACGTCGTCCTGCCGGGCTACAGCGACCAGCACGACTGGGAGCTCGAGCTCGCCGCGGTCATCGGGTCGCCCGCGTACCGGGTGTCCCGCGAGGAGGCCCTCGCCCACGTCGCCGCGTACACGATCGTCAACGACCTCACGACGCGCGACCGGGTCTTCGTGCCGGAGATGAAGGAGATCGGCACGGACTGGTTCCGCGCGAAGAACGCCCCGGGCTTCCTGCCGACCGGCCCGTTCCTCGTGCCCGCCGACCTCGTCGGCGACCCGCAGGACCTGCGCATCCACCTGGCGCTCAACGGCGAGGTCATGCAGGACGAGTCGACGAAGGACATGCTCTTCGGCGTCGCCGCCGTCGTCAGCGAGGCCTCGCAGACCGCGCGTCTGCTGCCGGGGGACCTCGTGCTCACCGGCAGCCCGGCGGGGAACGGCCTGCACCACGGCCGGCTCCTGCGCGACGGCGACGTCATGGTCGGCACCGTGACCGGCCTCGGGGTCCAGCGGACCCGGACCGTCGCGGAGGTCCCGGCGTGACCGCGGCCCTCGGCACCCCGCCGCGCGACCCAGCGCTGCTGGACCGCAGCGACCCCGCGACCGAGATCGCCCGCGCCGCCGCCGCGTACTCCAACGCCGGGCGCTGGGGCGCGGACGACGTCATCGGCACGCTCAACCTCCTCGACGCCGCCAAGCGGGTCGAGGGCGCCCGGCTCGTCCGGCGGGGCGTGGCGTTCTCGCTGTCGCAGCGCTTCGACATGGAGGGCCCGCAGAAGGGCTGGCGGCGGCGGACGAACCCGGTCCACACGATGCTCGACACCGGCCTGGACGCCGAGCGCGGCGTGCAGGGCTTCCCGCACGGGATCGGCGGCGCGGACGACGTCGTCGCGATGCCGCTGCAGTGCTCCACGCAGTGGGACGGCCTCGGGCACATCTTCGACCACGGCACGGCGTACAACGGCCGTCGCGCGGGGGACGTCGTGACGAGCCTCGGCGACGGGGTCACGGGGATCGAGACGGTCGCCGGGCTCATCGCCGGCCGCGGCGTGCTGCTCGACGTCGGCCGCGCGCTCGGCGAGGACCTCCACGGCACCGGCGGGGAGCTCCCGGACGGGTTCGCGATCACCGCCGAGCACCTCGACGCGACGATCGCCGCGCAGGGCCCGACGTCCGCCGTCGGCCCCGGTGACCTCGTCGTCGTCCGGACCGGGCAGTACAGCCGTACCCGGCGCGAGGGCTGGGGCGACTACGCCGGCGGGGCCGCGCCCGGGCTGTCGTTCACGACGGCGGGCTGGCTGCGCGAGCGCGACATCGCCGGGATCGCCACGGACACGTGGGGTTTCGAGGTGCGGCCCAACGAGTTCGACGTCGCCTTCCAGCCGTTGCACCAGGTCGTCATCCCGCACCTGGGCCTGTTCGTCGGCGAGATGTGGGCGCCGGACGCGCTCGCGGCGGACTGCGCCGCGGACGGCGTCCACGAGTTCTGGCTCACCGCCGCCCCGATCCCCGTGACCGGCGCCGTCGGTGCCCCGGTCAACCCGATCGCCGTCAAGTGACGGCCCCTTCCCCCAGGAGGCAACGATGCCTGCAGTGAACCGGGTCCTCGTCGTCGGTGCGGGCGCCGCCGGGGCGGCCGCCGCGATCGTCCTCGCCGAGGCCGGCGTCGCCGTCGAGATCGTGGAGCTGAAGCCCGACGTCACCGCGCTCGGCAGCGGGATCACCCTGCAGGGCAACGCCTTGCGCGTCATGCAGCGGCTTGGCGTGTGGGAGGCGGCGCAGGAGCGGGGCTACTGCTTCGACACCCTGGGCATCCGGGCGCCCGACCCCGCCGGGACGCTCGTCATGGAGTTCCCGGACGCCCGCCTCGGTGGTCCGGACCTGCCCGCGACGATGGGCATGTACCGGCCCGACCTCGCCCGGCTCCTCCTCGACCGCGCGCTGGCGGTCGGGGTGACGGTGCGGTACTCGACGTCGGTCGACAAGCTCGCCTGTGACGAGACCGGTGTGGACGTCGCGCTCACCGACGGGACCTCCGGCCGGTACGACCTCGTCGTCGGCGCCGACGGCATCCGGTCCCACGTGCGCGACCTGCTCGGCATCGACCCCGGCACCCGGGGTCTGGGCATGGGCATCTTCCGGGCGTTCACGCCGCGGCCGGCGAGCGTCACCCGCACCGACCTCTACTACGGCGGGCCGTCGTACATCGCGGGCTACTGCCCGACCGGGGAGGACTCGCTCTACTGCTACATCGTCGAGGCGGCGAAGGACCGCAGCGGGCAGAGCCAGGAGGAGATGCTCGCCGACTTCCGCGCGCTCTCGCAGGCCTACCACGGCCCCTGGGACGAGATCCGCGAGGTGCTCACCGACCCGGCGACGGTCTTCTACACGCAGTTCGAGACGCACGTCCTGCCGGCGCCCTGGAACCGCGGGCGGGTCGTCCTCGTCGGGGACGCCGCGCACACCTGCCCGCCGACGCTCGCGCAGGGCGCGGCGATGGCGTTCGAGGACGGCGTCGTCCTCGCCGACATGCTCGTGGCCGCCGACGTCGTCGACGACGCGTTCTGGCAGGCGTTCACCGACCGGCGCATCCCGCGCGCCGGGACGGTCGTCGAGCTGTCGAACACGTTGGCGCAGTGGCAGCTCGACCACGTCCAGGGCGACATGGGCTCGATCATCGGCCGCCTCGCCGCGACCGTCATCCCGCCCGCATGAGCGGTCCCCGCCCGATGCCGGACGCCCTGCCGGTCGTCGACGTCCACGCGCACGCGATCGTGCCCGAGGTCGAGATGGTCGTCGCGGGCGCACCCGGCCTCGAGGCGCAGCGCGCGCTCGACCAACGCCGCTACGGCCGCGAGTCGGCCGCCGTCAACGGGCCGATGATCGCCGCCCGGATGCCACGGCTCACCGACCTCGGCGTCCGGCTCGACGACATGGCCGCCGCGGGCGTCGACGCGCAGGTCGTCTCGCCGTCCCCGTCCCAGTACCACTACTGGGCGGACGCGGACCTGGCCCGGCACGTCTGGCGCGCGGCGAACCGGGGAATCGCGGCGATCGTCGACGCCGAGCCGCTGCGGTTCAACGGTTTCGGCCTCGTGCCGCTGCAGCACCCGGCCCTGCTCGTCGAGGCGCTGGAGGACGCCGTCGAGGTGTGCGGCCTGGCCGGCGTGGAGATCTCGTCGTTCGCACCGGGGCCGGACGGCGACCGCACCGTCGAGCTGTCGGACCCCCGGCTCGAACCGTTCTGGGCCCGGGCCGCCGAGCTCGGCGCGGTCGTCTTCCTGCACCCCTTCGGCTGCAGCCTCGACGAACGGCTCGACCGGTACTACCTGTCGAACACCGTCGCGCAACCGGCCGAGAACGCCGTCGCCTTGTCGCACCTCATCTTCGCCGGCGTCCTCGACCGGCACCCGGCGCTCAAGGTCGTCGCCGCCCACGGCGGCGGCTACCTGCCGACGTACATGGGTCGCTCCGACCACGCGTGGGAGGTCCGGCCCGACGCGCACACGTGCGCGGAGCCACCGAGCAGCTACCTGCGCCGGCTGTGGTTCGACTCCCTGGTCCACACCCCGGCGGCGCTGCGGGCCCTCGTGACCGCCGTCGGTGCCGACCGGGTCGTCCTCGGCTCGGACGCCCCGTTCGACATGGGCGTCGACGACCCCGTCGCCCGCCTCGACGCCGCCGGGCTCGACCCGGCCGACCGGGACCGGATCGCCGGCGGCACCGCCGCCGGGCTCGGTCTCCTGCCCCGCAAGCTCCAGTCCTGATCCGCTGCGCGAAAGGCCTGCCATGACCGACCGGCCCATCACCCACCTGCGGCACGTCGACCTCGCCGTGCCGGACCTCGAGACCGAGCACGGGTTCTACACCGGCCTGTGGGGTCTCACCGAGACCGCCTCGGACAGCGGGGTGTCGTTCCTCGCCGCCGAGGGCTCCCCGGAGCAGTACGTGGTCCGGCTGCGGAAGGCCGCCGACAAGCGGATCGACCTCATCGCGTTCGGTGCGGCGTCCCGGGCGGACGTCGACGCGCTCGCGGCCCGGCTCGCCGCGGACGGCGTCCGGCTCGTCCACGAGCCGAAGGACCTCGACACGCCCGGCGGTGGCTACGGCGTCCGCTTCTTCGACGCCGAGGGCCGCACCGTCGAGGTGTCGGCGGACGTCGCGACCCGCGCCCACCGCCGCATCGAGCAGGGCGAGTCGGTCCCCGTGCGGCTCTCGCACGTCGTCGTCAACAGCGCCGACCCGCCCGCGACCGTGGCCTTCTACGAGAAGCACCTCGGGTTCCGGGTCTCGGACATGCTCATGCACCCGCACATGGGCACGATGATGTGGTTCCTGCGCTGCAACGACTGGCACCACAGCTTCGCCGTCGCGCGCGGCCCGCACGCGGCGCTGCACCACGCCTCGTTCGAGCTGCGCGGCCTCGACGAGTACATGCGCGGCTCCGGTCGGCTCATGCGCGCGGGGATCGAGAAGATCTGGGGGCCCGGCCGGCACCTCGCGGGCAACAACACGTTCACGTACTTCCTCGACCCGCAGGGCAACACCGTCGAGTACACGACCGAGCTCGAGACGGTCGACGAGGACACCTGGCACCCGAGCACGTACGACTTCACGCAGCCCGAGGTCAGCGATCAGTGGGGCACGGCGAACCGGATGGACGAGTTCGTCGCGATGAAGTCGTTCAACGACCCCGACAAGGGGCTCTTCGTCGCCCCGCCCCTGTGAGCCCGCGGTGAGGATGGCCACGTGGGAGCACGCGGGCACGGTCGCCTCCGGGGTCGTGCTCGGCGACGGGGACGACACCCGCGTGCACGCCTTCCCCGGCGGCGAGACGGGCCTGGACGCCGTCCGGCTGGGCCTGGACGGGCTGCTGGCGCTCGGTGCCGACGCCACGGCGACGGACGGCGTCCCGCTCGTCGACGTCCGGCTCCTGCCGCCGCTGGAGGCGCCGACCGTCCGCGACTTCGTCGCGTTCGAGGAGCACGTCGAGGGCGTCGTCAAGGGCGTCGGTGACGGCGGGACCGTCGTGCCCGAGTGGTACGAGGCGCCCACGTTCTACTTCACCAACCCCTACGCGCTCGTCGGCAGCGGGGCGGACGTCGCCGTGCCGCCCGGCTGCTCGGTCCTCGACTTCGAGCTCGAGGTCGCCGCGGTCGTCGGCGCCGAGGGCACCGACCTCGACCCGGCGACCGCGGCCCGGCACGTCGTCGGGTACACGGTCCTCAACGACTGGTCGGCCCGGGACCTCCAGCGGCGCGAGATGCGGGTGAGCCTCGGCCCGGCCAAGGGCAAGGACTTCGCGACGACGCTCGGGCCGTGGCTCGTCACCGCCGACGAGCTCGCCGACCGGGTCGACGCCGACGGGTTCCTGCGCCTGCTCATGACCGTGGAGGTCAACGGCGTGGAGGTCGGCCGCGACCTGCTGTCGAACATGGGCTGGCCGTTCGGCGACCTCGTCGCCTACGCCTCCCGCGGCACCTGGGTGCGGCCGGGCGACGTGCTGGGCTCCGGCACGTGCGGCAACGGCGGCTGCCTCGGCGAGCTCTGGGGCCGCAACGGCCGGCAGGACCCGCCGCCGCTGCGCCCCGGCGACGTCGTGACGATGACCGTCGAGGGCATCGGCACCATCAGCAACCGGGTCGTCGAGGGCAGATCGGCGCCGGTCGTCCCACCGGCCCGGCCCCGGTCGCGGGACCGGGCGTGAGCGCCGGCGGGCGCCTGGACGGCAAGGTCCTCGTCGTCACCGGCGCCGGCCGCGGCCAGGGGGCTGCACAGGCCCGGCTGCTCGCCGCGCGCGGCGCCGAGGTCGTCGCCGTCGATCTCACCGACGAGCCCGAGGAACCGTTGCCCGGGTGCGGGTTCCGCCGCCTCGACGTGACGGACGGCGCCGGCTGGCAGGTCCTCGCGGACGACCTGCGGACGGCGCACGGCCGGGTCGACGGGCTCGTCGCCAACGCCGGCATCACCCGCCGGGCCCGGCTCCTCGACGTGTCGCGTGCCGACGTCGACGACGTCCACGCGGTGAACGTCACCGGCACCCTCCTCGGCGTCCAGGCGCTCGCGCCGCTCATGCCGCGAGGCGGCTCGATCGTCGTCGTCGGCTCGGTCGCGGCGCTCACCGGGCACTTCCCGGTCGCCTACACCGCGAGCAAGTGGGCGCTGCGCGGTCTGGCCAAGGCCGCGTGCCTCGAGCTCGGGCCGCGGGGCGTGCGGGTCAACACCGTGCACCCGGGCTTCGTCGAGACACCCATGACGGCGTCCGCGGCACCCGCGTTCCGCGCCGCGAACATCGCCGAGACCCCGCTCGGGAGAACGGGTTCGCCGGACGAGGTCGCCCGGGTCGTGGCGTTCCTCCTGTCGGACGACGCCTCGTTCGTCACCGGCGCCGAGATCCCCGTCGACGGCGGGCTCACCGCGCACGGCGGGGTGAAGTCGATCAGCGACGCGTTGTCGGGGTGAGACCCGGACAGCGGTATCGACGGCGCTGATGAGGGCCGTCAGAAGAAGTGATTTCTCACGCGCACCGACCACTGCCGAGACTTCTCGACGACACCCCGGTCGACGACGACCGGCCCGAGGCTGGAGAACCCCATGTCTGACAACGTGTCCGTCGTCGCGCGCGACGACTCCGGCGCCACCGTCATCGGTGACGCGACGGTCAACCCGGCCACCGGCCGGCCCGCGGGTCGCCTGGAGGCGGGCATCCTCCTGCTCGCCAGCTGCCTGTCGGTGCTCGGAGCGGTCCTCCTGGCGCCGGTGCTGCCGAGCATCGAGAAGGCGTTCGCCGGCACGGCCGGCGTCGACGTGCTCACCCCGCTCGTCCTCACCGCGCCCGCGCTGCTCATCGGTCTCACGGCGTCGTTCGCGGGCCGGGTCGTCGACCGGGTCGGCCGCAAGGGCCTGCTCGTCGGTGCGCTCGTCGTCTACGCCGTGGTCGGCACCGCACCCCTCTACCTGCCCTCGCTGCAGCTCGTGGTGGCCAGCCGGGTGCTCGTCGGCCTCACCGAGGCCGCGATCATGACGTGCTGCACGACCCTGCTCGCCGACTACTTCCACGGCCGCCGCCGGGAGCACATGTTCGGCCTCCAGGTCGTCGTCACGTCGGTGTCGGCGACGGTCTTCTTCGGCATCGGCGGGGCGCTCGGCGCCTCCGGCTGGCGCACGCCGTTCTGGCTCTACGCCGTCAGCCTGCCGCTCGCCGCGCTCGTGGCCCGGTACGTCTGGCAGCCGCAGCACCGGCCGGGCGGTGCGCTGCCGGCGCTGCCGTGGCGGTTCTTCCTCCCGCCGGTCCTCGTGACCCTCGTCGGCGGCGTCGTCTTCTACGTGCTCATCGTCGAGCTCTCGTTCCGGCTCGACGACATCGGCGTGACGTCCCCGGCGACGATCGGCGGCGCCAGCGTGGTCAGCTCGCTCGCGACCGCGATCATGGCGTTCGCCTTCGGCCGCCTCGCCCGCTTCGGCCCGGCCGTCCTCGTCCCTGTCGCGTTCGTGCTCTGCGGCACAGGCCACATCGGCATGGGCCTGGCGGGGACGCTTCCGCTCGTCGTCCTCGCCGCCGTCGTCGCCGGGCTCGGGAACGGCCTCATCCTCCCGGCCCTGCTCACCTGGGCCCTGAGCCGGCTCTCGTTCGCGCAGCGCGGCCGCGGTACCGGGGTGTGGACGTCGGCGCTGTTCATCGGCCAGTTCGTCTGCCCGCTCGTCGTGCTCGGGATCTCGGGGGCGACGGGCGGGCTCGGCGGGGCGCTCGTCGCGCTGGGCGTCGCGTCCCTCGGCGCTGCGGCGGTCGTGCGGGTCCTCAGGCCGGGGGTCGGCGACCCCGCGTGACCCACGCCGCCACCGATCCGTCGAGACCCGCCACCGTGCCGTCCAATGACGCACGTGACCACCGGAGGCCCCGTATGCCCGCTCCCGACCCACCCGCCGACCCCGCCGCGCAGCTGCAGTGGCTGGTGGACCGGGCGGCCGTCAGCGACCTGCTCAACGACTTCGCCCGCGCCCTCGACGACCGAGACTGGGAGGGGTACGCCGCGAACTACACCGAGGACGGCGTCCTCGACATCGCGCCGACCATCCGGCACGAGGGCCGCGAGGGGATGGCGGAGTTCGTCGCCGCCAGCCTGGGGCGGTACGCCGCGACCCACCACCTGAGCTCGAACCACCGCATCGACCTCGACGGGGACATCGCGACGACACGCTCGTACCTGCTCGCCGCCCACGTCTTCGACGCCGAGCAGCCGCACCGCCACGCCGACGGTGCCGGCTGGTACCGGTGCCGGGTGCGACGCACGGCCGAGGGCTGGCGGTTCGAGCACGTCACGCTCGTCGTCCGGTACGTGTCAGGAGAGCCGCTCCTGCACTGAGAGCGGGAGCCCTGCACCGGCGTCAGAGGGCGTCGACACCCTCGACGCGCACCGTGACCGGTGTCCCGGACTCCAGGGTCCGGGACACCGTGCACGTGCGGTCGTGCGACGTCCGGACGGCGCGGGGCAGGATCTCCCGGGCGGCGTCACCGTCGGGCCCCTCGGGGAAGGTCACCGAGAACGTCAGCGTGATGTCGGTGAGCCGGTTGCCCTGCTCGTCGCGGACGTACTCGGCGTCCACCCTGGCGCCGAACGTCTCGGCGGCGCTGCGGCGGCCGGTGACGACGTCGACGTCCACGGCCGAGCAGCCGGCGATCGCGGCCAGGAGCAGCTCGACCGGGGTGAAGCCCTCGGGGTCCTTGCTGCCGAACCGCAGCTCGTGGCCGCGGGCGTTCCGCGCCAGGTAGACGCCCTCGTCGAGGCGCTCGAGGGAGACGGACCGGTGGCTGTCGCTCATGGCCCAGATCGTCGCAGACACGTCGGGGGGTCGTGCGATCGCCCGGTCGCGTCGGGTGCCCCGGCACCGGACAATCGGTGCATGACGACGACGAAGGACGGCCGCCCCGTCGAGCTGGCCCGCGACGAGGAGCGCCGGCAGTTCACGGCCACGGTCGACGGCACGGTCGCCGCGCTCGCGGAGTACATGCAGACGCCCGAGCTCGTGGTCTTCACGCACACCGAGACCGACCCGGCGTTCGAGGGCCAGGGCGTCGCCTCGGCCCTCGTGCGCTGGGCGCTGGACGACGTCCGGTCGCGCGGGTACGCCGTCCTGCCGGTGTGCCCCTTCGTCTCCGGGTGGATCGGCCGGCACATGGAGGAGTACGGCGACCTGCTGTACACGTCCACGACGAAGACGGTGCACGACTGACCACCGGCAGACGGCGGAACCGGCTCAGCGGGTGATCTGCATGACGACGGCCTTGGGCTCGGTGAAGAACTCGCGGCTGAAGGTGCCGCCCTCGCGGCCGACGCCGGAGTCGCCGACGCCGCCGAACGGCGCGCG
>NZ_MWLL01000087.1 GCF_002198675.1 Kineosporia sp. R_H_3
CCCAGCCCCGTCCCCGTCTCCGCAGGAGCGCAGCGATGGACCTGACCCCCCGCCGCCTCGGCCGCTCGGACGTCCACGTCCCGGCCGTCGGCCTCGGCACGGCACCGCTCGGCGGCATGTACGCCCACGTCGCGGAGGAGCAGGCCCTGGACGTCGTCCGGGCCGCCCTCGAGGCCGGTGCCACGTACCTCGACACGGCCCCCCAGTACGGCCACGGCACCGCCGAGCGCCGTCTCGGCGCCGCCCTCGCGACGCTCGGGGCCGCCGGCCGCCCCGGCCTCGTCGTCTCGACGAAGGTGGGCCGGCTCGTCGTCCCGGCCCCCGCGGGCGCCGCGCAGGGCATCTTCGCCGACGCACCGCCGTCCGACGTCGTCTTCGACTTCAGCCCCGCCGGCGTCGAGCGCTCGCTCGCGGAGAGCCTCGACCGCCTCGGCCTCGACCGGGTCGACATCGTCTACGTCCACGACCCCGACGAGCACGCCGACGAGGTGCTCGCCCGGACCTTCCCGGTGCTGCGGCGCTGGCGCGACGAGGGCGTCGTCGGGGCGATCGGGGTCGGGATGAACCAGTCCGCCGTCCCCGCGCGGTTCGTGCGGGAGGCCGACCTGGACGTCGTCCTGCTCGCCGGCCGCTGGTCGGTCCTCGACCGCACCGGCGGCGCGGACCTCATGCCGCTGGCCCTCGAGCGCGGGGTCTCCGTCGTCGTCGGCGGGGTCTTCAACTCGGGCCTGCTCGCCGACCCCCGCCCGGGGGCGCGCTTCGACTACGGCATCGCGCCCGACCACCTCGTGGCGCGCGCGCAGGCCCTCGCTGCGGCCTGCGAGCGCTACGCCGTCCCGCTCAAGGCCGCGGCCCTGCAGTTCCCGTTCCGGCACCCGGCGGTCGCGTCGGTGCTCACGGGCGCCCGCAGCCGGGCCGAGCTCGAGGAGAACCTGGCCCTGCTCGACGTCGAGGTCCCCGAGGCGCTCTGGGCCGAGCTCGACGCGATCGCGACGGCGCGGTGAGCCCCGGGCAGGCCGGGGTCGTCGACGCCCACCACCACGTCTGGGACCTCGCCGTCCGCGACCAGGACTGGATCCGCGGCGACGCGATGGCCCCGATCGCGCGCTCCTTCGGCCTCGACGACCTGCGCCCGGAGGCCGCCGCCCGGGGCGTCGTCACGACCGTGCTCGTCCAGACCGTCGTCGGCCCCGACGAGACCCCCGAGCTGCTCGCGCTGGCGGACGGCGACCCGCTCGTCGGCGCGGTCACCGGCTGGGCGGACCTCACCTCGCCCGCGCTCGCCGACGACCTCGCGGCGCTCCGGGACGGACCCGGCGGCCGGTGGCTGCGCGCCGTCCGGCACCAGGTGCAGCACGAGCCGGACCCGCGCTGGCTCGCCCGTCCGGACGTCGTGCGCGGGCTGGCCACGGTGGCCGCGGCGGGCCTCGCGTACGAGCTGCTCGTCCTGCCGCACCAGCTCCCGGCGGCCCTGGACGCGGTGCGGGCGGTGCCGGAGGGCCGGTTCGTCCTCGACCACTGCGCCAAGCCACCGGTCGCGTCCGGCGCGCTCGAGCCGTGGTCCCGGGACCTGCGGGCGCTGGCCGCCGAGCCCGCGGTGACGTGCAAGCTCTCGGGCCTGGTCACCGAGGCGGCCTGGGCGACGTGGACCCCGGCGGACGTCGCACCCTTCGCGACCGTCGTCCTCGACGCCTTCGGCGCGGACCGGGTCATGGCCGGCTCGGACTGGCCGGTGTGCCTGCTCGCGGCGTCGTACGGGGCCGTCTGGGACCTCGCGCGCGACCTGCTCGCAGGCTGTTCGCCGACGGAGCGGGACGCCGTCCTGCGCGCGACCGCGACCCGCGTCTACGGCCTCGGGGGTGCCTGAGGCACGGCGCGGTACCGTGCGCCGTGACCGCTCCTCTCATCTCCGGCCGCCGCCTGACCTCCGGACGGCGCGGGGCGTGGCTCGCGCTCGGCGGCGCGATCGCCGTGGGCTCGGTCGCGTTCACCCAGATCAAGCTCGTCCTCGAGCAGGTCTCGCCGCTCGCGCTGGCCGCCGGCCGGGTCGGCTTCTCGGCCGTCGCGTTCGCCCTCGTCGTCACCCTCCAGCCGTGGCGGCGGACCCCCGTCGCCCGGGAGGACCGGCTCGCCGTCCTCGCCTGCGGTCTCGGCGGGTCCGCCGGGTTCCACCTGCTCTACACCTGGGGCCAGCAGCGGGTCTCGGTCGCCGTCGGCGCGATCGTCCTGGGCTGCATGCCGGTGGTCGTCGGCGCCCTCGAGGTCGTGTTCCTGCGGCACCGGCTCACGATGGTCCAGGTCGGCGGGCTCGTCCTGTCCGTCGCCGGGGTGACGCTCATGTCGTTCGACGGCTCCGGCGAAGGCGGTGACGGAGCGCCGCTCGTGCGGGACGCGGCCTGGTTCGCCGGGTTCGCCGCCGTCGCCGGGGCCACCGTCGTCTGGTCGGCGGTCTCGGTGACGACGAGGTCGCTCGCCGACCGGTACGACCAGTGGTGGCTCAACACCCCGGGGACCCTCGTCGGCGCGCTCGTCATGGCCCTCCTCGTCGTGGGCACGCACCGCTGGCCGGAGTACGGCGACCTGTCGGCGTCCGGCTGGCTCCAGGTGGCCTGGCTCGGAGCGGTCGGGTCGGCCTTCCTCTACGCGGCGCTGGCCCGGGCGATGCAGCACCTGCACGCGACGACCACGGCGAGCGTGAGCACCCTCGTCACCCCGCTCGGGGTCGTCGTGGCGTGGGTGGTCCTCGGGGAGCGGCCGTCCTGGCCGGTCGTCGCCGGCGGGGCCGTCGTCCTCGTCGGGGCCTTCCTGGTCACGGCGCGACCGACGGCGGCACGCGCGCGGGCCTGACGCCGGAAGGGCGGTCCCCCCTCTCGGGGGAACCGCCCTTCCGTGGTCCCGGTGGGGGAGCACCGGGACCGTCAGAACCGCCGCGTCAGGGGGCCGCGGCGACCGCCACCCACGGGGAGTACGTCGTGCCGAGCCCGTTGCGGGCACCGACGCGGACGTACCAGACCCGCTTGGTGAGGTTGGTGAACGTGTACGACGTCCCCGGCCTCGTGACCGAGACCCGACCGGCACCGGCCGCGCTGGTGGCGCGCTCGATGCGGTAGTCCTGCGCCCCCGGGACCGCGATCCAGGAGAGGGCGATGGACTCCGTCGTCGCCGACGTCGACGTCGCCTGGGCAGGAGTCGTCACGACCGGGACCGGCGGTGCCGCGACCGTCACCGTCTGCACGGCCGTGGCGGCCCGGCCCCCGGCGTTCCACGCGACCACCCGGTAGGAGTACGTCGACCCCAGGGTGACCGCCGTGTCGGTCCGGTTGAGCGCCGTCCCCGTACCCGCGGCCGCGGGACGGGTGGAGAGCTGCGTCCAGGTGACGCCGCCGTCCGTGGACCGCTGGAGCGAGAAGCCCGACTCGTTCGTCGAGGCGTCCGTCCACACGGACCGCACCGAGAGCGGACCGGTCCTGACCTGGGTGCCGAACCCGCCCGGTGCCGCCGGCGGGGTCACGAGGGTGACGGACGCCGTCCCGGAGAGGCTGGTGCCGAGGAAGCTCACGGCACCGACCCGGTAGGTGTTCGTCGCCCCCGGCAGCGGGGCCAGGTCGATCGTGGCCTGCGCACCCGTGCCGGTGGCGCCGGCGAACGTGGTGAGCGTCGTCCACGACGTCCCGCCGTCCGTGCTGCGCTGCACGACCGTGCTGTCCTCGTCCGTGGCGTTGTCCGTCCAGACGAGGTTCACGCTCGCGTCCCGGGTCGCCGTCGCCGCGACGAGCGTCGCGGCCAGGCCGCTCGGGGCCGCCGCCAGCGCCGGGGTCACCGACACGTTCGCCGACCACACCGTCGTGACGAGGTTCGTCACGCCGACCCGGTACGTGTACGTCGTGCCGGCCACGACCGGGCCCGGGTCGATCGCCTGGACGGCGTCCGCCCCGAGGCTCGCGAGCGTCGTCCAGCTCCCGCCGCCGTCCGTCGACCGCTGGACCGTGTAGCCGGTCTCGTCGGTCGCGTTGTCGGTCCAGGTCACCTTGACCTCGGGACCGCCGACCCCGGCCTGGGCCTTCGCCGCGACGTTCGTCGGCGCGCCCGGGGCGGCCGCCGAGACGGACGCGGTGTTGGAGACCGGGCTCGGCCCGACGAGGTTCTCCGCGTAGACGCGGTAGAGGTCCGTCGAGTCGACCGTGAGCGGTCCGGCGTCGGTGTAGGTCTGGTCGGTCGCCGGCAGGGTCGCCAGCGTCGTCCAGGTCCCGCCGCCGTTCGTGGACCGCTGGACGACGACGCCGGTCGCGTTCGTCGCCGTGTTGGTCCACGCGAGCGCCGCACCCGGGCCGGCCACGAGCGACGCCGTCAGCGTGCTCGGAGCGGTCGGGACGACGAGCGCGACGGTCACGACGTTCGACGGTGCGCCTGCGCGCCCGCCGTTCAGCGCGACGACCCGGTAGTCGTACGACGAGCCCTGGGACACGGTCGAGTCCGTGTAGGTCGTCGTCGCGGCCGGGGTCGTCCCGATCGTCGTCCACGCCGCCGACCCGGTGAGCGTGCGCTGCACCTGGAAGGCGGTCGCCGCCGCCGGGACGTTGCCGCCGTCGGTCCACGCCAGGTCCACGGAGGGACCCGCCGCGATGACGCCCGTGAGCGCCGTCGCCGTCGCCGGCGCCGGGGTGTCGACCGCGGTGTACGCCGCGGAGACGCTCTGGACGGTCTTCGTCGGGAAGCCGTTGCCGTAGCCGACGGTGTTCTTCGCGACGACCCGGTACTGCGTCGTCCCGACGTCAGCCGTGGAGCCCGGGTCCGCCATCGACCGGGTCTGGTGGATGTTCGCCGCGTCGAGCGGTGAGGCCACGGTGCCCACGGCCGACCAGGTCGCCCCGTCGTCCGTGCTCCGCTCGACGGTGAACGCCGTCTCGGTGATCGAGTTGTCGTCCCAGTGGACGATCCACCGGTTCGTCCCGCCGTCGGGCGCCTTCTCGGTCCACAGCGCCCCCGCCTTGGCCGGCGGCAGCGCCAGGTCGACCGGCCGCATCATGTCCATCTCTTCGTGGCTCAGGATGTGGCAGTGGAAGACGTACTCCCAGCCGAAGTTGACGAGCTGGTTGGTGATCGCCGCCGTCGGGTTGCCCTGGACGTCCATGTTGTTGAACCCGTCGGGGCTCCCCAGGGGCATCATCGGGTCGAGCGGGCGCACCGAGTTCGGCACCTCGAACGGCGTCTTCGGCACGAGCGGCCGCAGCGCGACGATCGTGTCCTCGAGCGGTGACATCCGGACGGTGTCCTTCCACCCGAGCTCGTTCTCGTCCGGCGGGATGACGATGTTGTCCCACGTGACGCGGTTGAGCACCTGGACGTCGAACAGGTGGAAGTGGATCGGGTGCGTGTCCACGCCGTTGTGCGTGATGCGCCAGATCTGCGTCCCGTCGGCGGCACTGGAGATCGGGGTGGCCTTCGCCCCGGCCGACTCCAGGTTCGTGCCGTCGATGATCTCCGTCGTCGGGTTCGTGTACGGGTAGAGCGTGACGTTCTGCGCGCCGGGCGTCGGCGGCTGCGCCTCGATGCCGAGGTTGGCTTGCATCCGCCCGAACGGGTCGAACGTCGAGGAGTTCATCTCGTCGTGGATCGCCTTCGGCTCCAGGCCGATCGTCATCTTCGACGTCGGGGCCTTGAGCGTGTTGAAGGAGAACGACCCGGTGTCGTTGACCCGGACGAGCCCGTCGCAGGTCGTCGACGTGCTCGCGCCGTTGCAGTTGCTGCCGGTCGCGAACGCGGTGCCGTACGCCGAGTTGTACGCGGCCTGCCCGACGATGACCGGGTGCTGGCCGGACTCGAACACGCCGCTGCCGTTCGCCTTGTGCTTGAAGGCGCTCGTCAGCTTCGTGAGGTTGAACGCCGGGGCCGGCGTCGTCGCGGCGATCTTGACCTGCATGACGGTCCGGGTGTTCGGGCCGTAGCCGGGCAGGATCTTCGGGGCGCCGTTCGGGCTCATGTCCGGGGCGCCGGTGTAGTAGTCGTACGACGGCACCCGCGCCGGGAAGGCCGCAGGAGCGTCGTTGTAGAGGATGAGCGTCTTGCCGGCGAACTTCGAGAAGTCGACGATGGCGTCGGACCGCTCCGCCGGGGCGAGCAGCATCGAGTGCAGGTCCACGTTGCCGACGTCGAAGCGCGTCGGGTCGGTGATCCAGGTCGTCGGCTGCTGGCCGTCGATGACCGCCGGCTTGGGCAGGAAGCCGCCCTCGCTGCCGATCTGCACCCAGTCCGGACCGGCCGCGTTGTTGTTCGCGTCGGCCGGGGTCGGCGAGATGTTCGGGTCGGTCTGCGCGGCGGCCAGCTCGGCCGCGTTGAGCCTGACCTCGGTCGTGCCGTCACCCTGGTTCGGGTCGGCCGTGTACCACTGCAGGTTGAAGAAGCGGTCGTTCGCGGCGTTGAGGATCCGCATCCGGTACGACTTCGGCTGCAGCGTCACCGTCGGGTAGGCGACACCGTTGACGATCGGGGTGTCGTTGAACTGCTCCATGCCCGCGGAGATGTTCGGCGTCCCGGGGATGAGCTCCGGCTCGCAGAACGGGTCGGTGTCGTACGTCCACGTCCCCGGGTCGTCGAGCTTGCAGTCCGGGGTATAGTACGGGTTCTTGATCGGCCCGTACTTCGTGCCGGTCGCCGGCGGCCAGAACCACGGGCCGTACATCCACCGGCCGTAGGCGCTCATGCCGGAGGGGTCACCGGGGTTCTGCGCCGGCATGTAGACGTGGTGGTACCAGAACGAACCCTTGGTGCCCCAGCGGGTCTCGTCCCACGTCGGGTCCTGGAGCGCGAGCTGCGCGGCGTCGGGGGTGAACGTCCGGTCCTGGACGACGAGGGGCAGGGTGTCGTTCGCGCCGGGGATGGTCCCGGAGTTCACGAGCGCCTGCTCGGTCTCGTCGGTGATGACGTACCCGGCGGCCTCGCCGGCGTACACGTTGAGCCGGGTGATGCCCCACGAGTGGTCGTGGTAGAACATCAGCCGCGCACTCTGCTGGTTGGTGTAGTAGAAGGTCTGGCAGCCGTCGTCGGCCTTGTCGCAGACCACCGAGTTGTCGGCCGGGTCGACCATGTCGGGGACGTTGCTCACCGCGACGCCCTGCGGCCACGCGGCGTTCTCGCCGGCCGGGGTGACCCACTGGTGCGGCGTGCCGTCGCTGATCCACGGGGTCGTGCCGCCGTGCAGGTGCAGCTCGGCACGGTTGTCCGTGAAGCAGTGCATCCCGTCCTTGGGCTCCTGGGTGCACTCCGGGTTGCGGACGGCGTCCATGACCGTGCTGTCGTCGGTCACCGGCGTGCCCATGTCCATCGGGCCCATGCCCGAGCCCATCATCGTCGAGTCGACGGGCAGGAACAGGTCACCCTTGGCGCCGGTCGGCAGGTAGTTGTGGAAGACGATCCGGGTCGGCCGGTTCTTCGTCGCACCGATGAACGGGCCGAGCCACTGCGGCGCGGTGACGCCGAAGACCTGGTTGCCGTTCTTGTCGAGGACGGGCACCTTCGTGCCGTCGAGCAGCTCGTTCGTCAGCTCGACGTGCTGGCTGACCGCCGCGTTCTCCGGCGTCTCGATCTGCACGTAGCCGCGCACGAGGGTCGGGTCGATGTCGGTGTGGAACTTCGTCCGGTACTGGACGAGGCCGATGACGTACTCGTCGGCCTCCTCGCCGCTGTACGTCTTGGCCGCGGGCACGCCGAGCGGGATGAACTTCTCGCCGCTCGCGACGCTCGGGCAGCCGCCCGGCGCCGCCGGGCTGCAGGTGACCGGCAGCGCGTCCTGGAACTTGCGGATGCCGACGGCGAGGTACCCGGCGCCCGGGGTGTCGACGGTGATCGCGGTGACGGCACCGATGTCCGTCGCGCTCGTCGCCGTCGCGCCGGCGCCGGGGGTCCCGGTCTGGTCGCCGTCCGCCACGGCGACGTCCGGTGCGGAGGTGTAGCCGCTGCCGAAGTCGACCGGGTCGATCGCCGTGAGGTGCAGGGTCGTGGACACCACCGCGGGCGTGGCCCCGGCGAGGGGGTCGGCGATCGTGCCGTTGTGGATGGCGACACCCGGCGCCGTGAGGTAGCCCGAGCCCGGCTCGTCGATGACGACGGCGGTGATCGTGCCGTTGGCGTCCATGCCGTCGATCGGGTCGTTGTTGGCGATCATCGGCACGTGGCCCTTGGCCTGGACGCCGTTCGCCAGGTCGGGCATGTCGAACTCGACGACCGGCATGACGTAGTCACGGCCGCCGTCGGTGATGGTGATCGGGTCGACGCCGCCGGAGCCCTGCGCGGTCGCGCCGGTGCCGGCGCCGCCGGTCAGGGTGACGTCGAAGGAGCGGTAGCCGGATCCGGCCGTGCCGACCGTGTAGCCGGTCACGCTGCCCGACGTCGTCACGGTCGCGGTCGCCGTCGCCGCGTTCCCGGGGTCGCCGCCGTTGATCGTCACCGTCGCGCCGCCGGTGTAGCCGCTGCCGGCGTTCGTCACGTCGATCGTCGCGATGCCGCCGGTCAGCGGGTCGACGTTCGCGCTCGCGGTCGCGCCGGTGCCGCTGCCGGTGATCTCCACGGCCGCCGTCGGCGTCGTGAGCTGGCTCAGCGCCCAGTTCGGCCACGGGCCGAAGTAGTGCGGGACCTTCGACGGGTCCGTCGGGCCGGTCGGCTTCGCGGCCTGGGCCGCGGTGCTCGTGAGACCCGGCAGCGCGACGGCCAGCGCCCCGACGAGCGCCGCCGCGGCCAGCGTCGCGGTGATGGACCGTCGTCCCACGGCCCGGCCGGCACGGCGTCCTCGCACGTGTCGCATCACTGTGTGTGTCATTGCGCCCCTTCTCCCTGACCGTCACCCCGATTCGGTGACGGAGAGCGCGGCTCGCGCACGTGCCCTGAGCACACCGTGCGCCCGGCGGCGGCAACTGTCTGCATTCATGACGCGGCTGTCAGAACCGGGTCATCGGGGCGGCATGACAGGTCGATGACAGCCCCATGACGGGGTCTCATCCGGAGCCGAACGACCTGTCGACGGATCGTGACCGAGGAGACACGTTGGGTCGCTAGCAGGGTCTGTCGGTGTGGCGCAGTCCGTCGTTCGGGCGATTGCTGTCACGGGACACATGTCATCCGGGGCCGCCGCGGCGCGGAAGAAAACTCACGCCGCGCGATGACAGCGCCGATGATGTCCCCAGGGGCCGGCGAGCGACCGGCGAGCGGCTCGGACGAAGGGCGGTGGACGCGCGATGGCGCGCCTCCTGGTGGTCGAGGACGAGGAACGGCTGCGGTCGTTCATCGTCCGCACCCTCGAGTCGGACGGGCACTTCGTGGCCGTCGCAGGGACGGGCCCGGACGGCGTCCGGCGCACCTACGAGGAGGTCTACGACCTCGTCGTCCTCGACCTCATGATCCCCGGCTTCGACGGGCTGGAGGCCCTGCGCCGGATCCTCAACCACGATCCCGAGCAGCGTGTCCTCATCCTCTCCGCGGTCGCCGACGTCGCCTCGCGCGTCCAGTGCCTGCGGATGGGGGCGACCGACTACCTCACCAAGCCGTTCGCCGCGGCCGAGCTCGTCGCGCGGGTCCAGGCCCGGCTGCGTGCCCCGAAGTCGACGGGCTTGCAGCGCTGGCTGCGGGTCGGGCCCGCGACGCTCGACCTCGAGCGGCAGGTGCTCGAGGTCTCCGGCAAGGTCGTCGCGCTGACCCACCGCGAGCTCCTCCTCGTCGGCTACCTCATGCGGCGCGCGGGCGAGGTGTGCAGCCGCGACGAGCTGCTCTCGAGCGTCTGGGGGTACGACGACCCGAGCAGCAACGTCGTCGACGTCACGGTCCGGCGGGTCCGGGGCAAGATGCCGCTGCCGATGATCGAGACGGTCCGCAACGTCGGCTACCTCTTCACGGCGTCCTGATGCCGGGCACCGCGACCACCGACCTGACCCGTGCCGCGTCCGGGCCCGCCGCCGGGCCCGCGGCGTCCCGGTTCTCCCGCGACGAGCTCGTCTTCGCCGCCTGGGTGCTCTTCGCCGCGGCGAACATGGTCGTCATGGTCGCCTTCGCGGCGGCCGGCGTCATCGCGTTCCACGTCATCTGGGTGTCGATGTCGGTCGTCTACGGCATCCAGGGCTGGTCCGCCCGGCGGACCTACGTCGTCCTCGGCGTCGTCGTCGTCGCGACGACGCTCGCGATGTCCGCGTTCATCCGCGCCGAGGGCGCCGACTGGATGGAGCTCACCGAGGTGCCCCTCATGGCCGGGGTCTTCCTCGCCATGGTCTGGCACGTGCGCCGGCGGGCCGCGGCGCTCGCGGAGAGCCTCGCGTCCTCGGAGCGCGAGCGGCGGGCGCACGAGCTCAAGGAGCTGTTCGTGCGCAACTGCTCCCACGAGATGCGCACGCCCATCACGGTCGCCCGCGGGTACGCGGAGCTGGTCCGCAGCCAGGTCCAGACCGACGGCGCCCGGGAGGACGTCGACGTCGTCGTGGACGAGCTCGACAAGCTGGGCGGGCTCGCCAACCGGCTCCTGCAGCTCGCGGACGCCTACGAGGCGACGCACTTCGAGTGGGGGGACGTCGACCTCGACGGTCTCGTCCGCCACACGGTCCAGCGCTGGCGCCCCGCGGCGGAGCGGGACTGGCGGGTCGAGAGCGTGCCGGTCGTCGTCGAGGGCGACGAGTCGCGGCTCGAGACGGCGCTCGACTCGCTCGTGGAGAACGCGCTGAAGTTCACCTCGGACGGCGACACGATCCTCGTGCGCTGCGTCCCGACGGCCGACGGCGCCGACCTCGTCGTCGAGGACTCCGGGGTGGGGTTCGCGGCGTCGCGCAGCGGCGGGACCCGGGCCTCGGGCCGGCCGGGGACGGGGCTCGGGCTGGCGATCGTCAAGGCCATCGCCGAGACCCACGGCGGCGGGACCGAGCTGCGCGACCGGCCCGGCGGCGGGTCCGTCGTCACGCTGCGGATCGCCCGGCACCGGCCGGTCCCGGCGGTGCCCCGGCCGGAGCTCAGCGCGCCAGCGCCCGGCTGATCGCGGCCGCCGCGGTCCGGACGGCGGGGGCGAGCGCCTGCGGCTCCGCGCCGTCCGCCTGGACGACGACCGACAGGGCCGCGACGACGTCGCCGTCCGGGCCGCGCACGGGAGCGGCGACGGACAGGGCGTCCATCGTCACCTGCCGGTCGCTCACCGCGATCCCGCGGCGCCGGACGTCGGCGAGCATGCTCCGCAGCCGTCGCGGGTCGACGACGGTCCGCTCGGTGAAGCGTTCGAGCGGGGCCGACAGGGCCCCCTCCTGGACCTCCCGCGGCGCGAACGCGAGGAGCACGAGGCCGACGCCGGTGGCGGACATCGGGAAGCGCAGCCCGACCCGGGTGAGCACCGGGACCGCGTGCCGCCCGGCGATCCGCTCGACGAAGACGACCTCGAGGCCGTCCCGGACGGCGAGCTGGACGTTCTCATGGGTCGCCTCGTAGAGGTCGCCCATCGACGGTGCGGCCGCCTCCCGGAGCCCGATGGTGCGGGGCGCGAGCGCCGCCACCTCCCACAGGTGCAGCCCGACCCGGAGCAGCCCGTCGTCGCCGCGCTCCAGCCCGCCCCAGGCGAGCAGGTCGCCGACGAGCCGGTGGGTCGTGCTCACCGGCAGCCGGGCCCGCCGGGCGAGCGCGGACAGGGTCAGTGCCCGGTGCTCGGCGTCGAACGCGTCGAGGACGGCGAGCAGCCTCGCGCTCGCCGTCCTCGGGCCGTCCGCCGCGGTGCTCCCCTCGCCCACGCGGTGAGGGTGTCAGACCTCGACGACGAGCCGTCCGCCCGCGGACCGGGACACGCAGACGAACATCGTGTCGTGGGCGGCCCGCTCGGCGGGGGTGAGCAGCGCGTCCCGGTGGTCGACGGTGCCCGCGAGCACCGACACCTCGCAGGTCCCGCAGGTCCCCTCGCGGCACGACGAGAGCACCGGGACCCCGGCCTCCTCGAGCACCTCGAGCGCCGTCCGGTCGGCGGGGACCGTCACCGTGACGCCGTGGGAGGCGACCTCGACCTCGAACGCGACGTCGCCGTGGGCCCCGGGTGCCGGGTCCGCGGCGGCCCGGAACCGTTCGACGTGCACCCGGCCCGGGCCGAGCACGTCGCCCTCCTTCTCGACCGCCTCGATGAGCCCTTCCGGCCCGCAGCACCAGATCCCCGCACCGGACGCCGCGGCGCGCTCGACGAGCGCGGCCACCGGCAGCGGGCCGCTGGTGTCGAGCGGGTGCAGCGCGACCTCCCCGGTCCCTGCCGACGCCGCGGCGAGCGCGGTGACCTCGTCGACGAACGCCATGGAGGACGCCGTCCGGCCGCCGTACGCGAGGTGCCAGCGGGCACCGGCCAGCACCGCCGCCCGGACCATGGCGAGCACCGGTGTGATCCCGATCCCGCCCGCGACGAAGACGTACTCCGCCGCGGGGTCGAGCACGAACCGGTTGCGCGGCCCGCGGACCGTGACCCCGGTGCCGGGGAGCAGGGTCTCGTGCACGGCCGCCGAGCCGCCGCGGCCGGCCGGCTCCCGGAGCACCGCGACCCGGTAGGTCGTCACGTCGTCCGGGTCGCCGCAGAGCGAGTACTGCCGCACCAGCGGCCCGTCCGGGCCCGGGACGACGAGGTCCACGTGCGCCCCCGGCGTCCAGGGCGGCAGCGGGCCGCCGTCCGGCGCCCGCAGGACGAGTGCGACGACGTCGTCCGCGGCCCGGGAGCGGGCGGCGACGACCAGGCGCAGGTCGTGCTCCTGGCCCGGCTCAGGCATCGCCCGCCACCCCCGCCGGCAGCGGCGCGAGGAGCACCTCGGGGCCGCTCGTGTCGTGCCCGTCGGGGTGCGCGCCGAGCCAGTCGAGCAGGGTCGCCGGGTCCTGCGCGGACGACGTCGCGCCGCAGTGGCAGCGCCCGCGCAGGACGTCCGAGCCCGGCAGCCAGTCGACCGTGAAGGTCGCGCTCATCGCACCGCGGCGCTGGTGGCGGCCTGCGTCGCCGCGCCGGTCGCGGCGTCGGCCGCGGCGGTCGTCGCGGTGGTCGTCGAGGCGGTCATCGCGGCGATCATCCGGCGGGCGGCGAGCGCACCGGTGTCGATGTTGATGCTCAGCTCCTGGGTCCCGGCGGGCTCCGCGGCGACGACCGTCTCGAGGAGGTCGAGCGCGGTGACGTCCTGGAGGACGACGGTCCGGTTGCTGTCGTGCAGGAACCGGCTCACCTCCTCGTCGTCCTGTGCGAAGTCGCGGGCGACGGCCCAGAAGTCGTACGTCGACGTCTCGGTCGAGGGCGTGATCGCGTAGACGACCTCGACGTGGAAGGCCCCGTCGTCCGGACCCTCGGCGGGCGGCAGGACGCCGACCGGGGCGACCCGGCTGTGCAGCGTGTACAGGCACGGCGGGAAGTACTCGATGTCCTGCCAGCGGGTGATCCGGCCGGTCATCCCGGTCGAGTTCGCGTAGAACGGCGGGCATGCGGCGTCCGCCATGTGCCGGCTGACCCGGACGATCCGGGCCTCCTCGTCGACCTCGGTGGTGATCGGGGTCTCCGCGACCTCCGGGGTGCCGATGTACCCGCCGTGCAGGTACGTCTCGTGCGACAGGTCGAGCAGGTTGTCGACGAGCAGGCCCCAGCGGGCCGCGAGCGGCTCCATGCCGCTGACCGTCGTCCAGCCCTCGTCGGCCAGCCACGGCGCCCGCGGGATCCGGGTGGCGTCGGCCAGTGCCGGGTCGCCGACGAACACCCACACGAACGAGTCCTGCTCGACGACGGGGTAGGAGGCCACCCGTGCCGTCCGCGGCACCCGGCTCTGCCCGGGGACGGCGACGCACGTGCCGGTGCCGTCGTAGGTGAACCCGTGGTACCCGCAGACGACGGTGTCACCGACGACGTGGCTCGGCGCGGCGGAGAGCGGGAACCGGCGGTGCACGCAGCGGTCGGCGAGCGCCGCGACGGTGCCGGACGCGGTGCGGAACAGGGCGATCGCCTCGCCGCAGACGGTCCGGCCGAGGACCTCGGTGGTGACCTCCCGGCCGTAGGCCGCGACGTACCACTGGTTGCGCACGAACGTGACGGGACTGCTCAACGGGACCTCCGCGGGTGGGCGCCGGGGCCCGCCTGCGTGCAGGGGCCGCCGGTCGACGGTCGGGGCGCCGCCGTCGCCGGCGACCTGTCGAGGGTGTGGTCCGGGCCACGCCGCGGGGAACCAGGGTTTCCGCCTGGCGGAAAAGTGACTCCTGCCCGGCCAGGTGCGGGCACCTACGATCACTCCCGATGAGCGACGAGACGTCGGCCGCGGCACCAGGGACGTTGCCCGCGACGGTGACCCGGTTCGTGGGCCGCCGGCGGGAGCTCGGTGACGTCCGCCGGCTGCTGGGGGAGTCCCGGCTGGTCACCCTCACCGGGCCCGGCGGGGTCGGCAAGACCCGGCTGGCGCTGGCGCTGGCGGCCGATGTCCGGCGTGCGTTCGCCGCCGGCGTGTGGTTCGTGGACCTCGCCGTCATCACGGACGGCAGCCGGATCGCCGAGGTCGTCGCGAGCACCCTCGGGGTCGCCGACCGTTCGCCGCGGCCCGCCGTCGACAAGGTGATCGAGCACCTGCGCGATCGCAACGCGCTGCTCGTCCTCGACAACTGCGAGCACGTCGTCGCCGACTGCGCACGGTTCGTCGACCGGGTGCTGCGGCAGACGACGGACGTCCGCGTGCTCGCCACGAGCCGGCACACGACCGGCGTCGACGGCGAGCACCTCTTCGCCGTCCCACCGCTCGCCGTCCCCGACCTGCGGCTGCCGCAGCACGCCGCGGTGACGAGCCAGTTCGACGCCGTCCGGCTGCTCACCGACCGGGTCGTCGCGATCCGGCCGGGGTTCGCGGTGACGGACGAGAACGCCGAGGCGGTGGCCCGCCTGTGCATCCGGCTCGACGGCATCCCGCTGGCCATCGAGCTCGCCGCCACCCGGCTGCGCTCGCTGTCCGTCGAGCAGGTCGTCGAGCGGCTCGAGAGCCGGTTCGCCCTGCTCACCTCGGGCAGCACCGCCGCGCAGCCCCGGCAGCAGACCCTGCGGGCGCTCGTCGACTGGAGCCACTCGCTGTGCTCCCCGGCGCAGCGGCTGCTCTGGGCGAGGCTGTCGGTGTTCAGCGGCTCCTTCGACCTGGCCGCCGCCGAGGGGGTCTGCTCGGACGACGGCACGCTCGGCGCCGCCGAGGTGCTCGACGTCCTCGACCACCTCGTCGCGCAGTCGATCGTCGTCGGCGAGCACGACGGGCCGGCCGTACGGTTCCGGCTGCTCGAGACGATCCGCCAGTACGGCCGCGAGCGCCTCGAGGAGCTGGGCGAGGTGGAGGACCTGACGCGGCGGCACCGCGACCACTACCTCGCCGTCGTCGAGGAGACGGCCGCCCGCTGGTGCGGGCCGAGGCAGGAGGGCGACCTGGCGCGCCTGCGGGCCGACCACGGCAACCTGCGGGCGGCGCTGGAGACCTCGGTGCGCACCGCGGACGGCGACCCGCTGCCCGCGCTGCGGCTCGTCGCCGGGCTGCGCAACCATTGGTACGCCGACGACTTCCTCGCCGAGGGCCGGCAGTGGCTGGACGCCGCGCTCGCGCTGCCGGCCGCGGACGACGAGGTCCGGGCGCGGGCGCTGTGGGTCGCCGCCTGGGTCTGCCTGCTCCAGGGCGACGAGCCGGCCGCCACGGCCCGGCTCGACGGCTGCGAGGCGCTCGGCGCCCGGGTCGGCGACGGTGCCTCGGTCGCGCACGCCCGGAGCCTGCGCGGGACGGCGGCCCTGTTCGCCGGCGCGCTCGACGACGCCGCGGCGCACTTCGAGGGCGCGATCGTCACGATGGCCGCCGACGGCGACACCGAGGGTCTGCTCTGGACCTACTTCCAGCTCGCGATCACCCAGGTGCACCGAGGCCGCGGCCCGGACGCGGTGGCGATCTGCCGGGACGCGCTCGCCCTGTGCGAGCAGCACGGCGAGCAGCTGTGCCGCTCCTACACGCTCTGGGTGCTCGGCTTCGAGGCCTGGCGCCGGGGTGACGCGGCGCAGGCCGAGGCCCGGGTCGCCGAGGGGCTCGCGACCCAGCGCCGCTTCAACGACTCCGTCGGCGTCGCGCTCATGATCTCGACCCTGGCCTGGGTCGCGGCCTCGACGGGGGACCTCGACCTGGCCGCCGTCCGGCTCGCGGCCGCGGACGTCGCCTGGCGGACCGCGGGGACGACGATCGCCGCCTTCGGGCCGCCGCTCGCCGGCCACCAGGCGGCCTGCCTGGACCGGCTGCGCGACGGCGGGCGCCGGCCCGGCGGGTTCGCCGCCGGTGCCGCGCTCGCCCAGGTGGTCGAGGCCGTCCTCGACGGGGGCCGGGCGCAGCCGCCGCGTCCGGGCACTGCCGGACCCGGCACTGCCGGACCGGGCGCGCCGGGGCCGGGCGAGCTGACCTCCCGGGAGCTCGCGGTCGCCGAGCTCGTCGCCGAGGGCCTGAGCAACAAGGCGATCGCCGCGGCGCTGGTGATCTCGCCGCGGACCGTGGACGGGCACCTGGAGCGGATCCTCGCCAAGCTCGGGTTCTCCTCCCGGACCCAGGTCGCCGGCTGGGTGGCGGCCCGTCGCGCCGCGGCCCGGTAGCCGACCGCGCGTGACCGGGCCTCGGGGCACGGGTACCCGGGCGGACCGGAACGGGTGGTCGATGGGGTGGTTCCACCCTCCCGGGTGACACCCCGCGCCGGTGACTCTCGTCACTCCAGCAGTCGTGACGAGGAGGTCGACGATGACGGCGGTGGCCGACGAGCAGACGGTGGCACGTCCGGAGCCCGCACCCGGGGTGCTCTGGATCGGCGGGCAGCGCGAAGGGGCCGCCGACGGGCGGACCCGCGAGATCCTCGACCCGTCGACCGGGGGCGTCGTCACGACGGTCCCCGAGGCCGGCGCCGAGGACGTCCTGCGGGCGGTCGGGGCGGCGCGGGCCGCCGCCGACGCCGGGGTGTGGTCCGGGCTGCCGCCGCGGCGGCGGGCCGAGGTGCTCGTCCGGGTCGCGGGCCTGGTCCGGGAGCACGCCGAGGAGCTCGCGCGGCTGGAGTCGCTCGACGTCGGCAAGCCCCTGCAGTTCACCCGGGCGGTCGACATCCCGACCGCGGCCGACACGTACGAGTACTACGCGCAGCTCGCCGCGACGATCGAGGGCGCCGCCAGGTCGACGACGATCCCCACGTTCGCGTACACCCGCAAAGAGCCGCACGGCGTCGTCGCCGCGGTGACCCCGTTCAACTTCCCGCTCATCCTGTCGACGACGAAGCTCGCGGCGGCCCTGGTCAGCGGCAACACGGTGGTGCACAAGCCGGCCGAGGAGACGCCGCTGTCGGCGCTGCGGATGGCCGAGCTGTTCCACGAGGCGGGGCTGCCGGACGGCGTCCTCAACGTCGTCACCGGTGGCGCCGACGCGGGGCGCGCGCTGGTCGGCGCCGACGGCGTCGACAAGGTCGCGTTCACCGGCTCCAGCGCCGTCGGCCGGCAGGTCGCGCAGGACGCCGGGGCCGGCCTCAAGCACGTCACCGTCGAGCTCGGCGGCAAGGGCGCGAACATCATCTTCGCCGACGCCGACCTCGACGCCGCGATCGGCTCCGCCGTCGCCGCGTTCGTCTTCAACACCGGCCAGTTCTGCATGGCCGGCACCCGGCTGCTCGTCGAGCGCCCGGTCTACGACATCGTCGTCGGTGCGCTGCGCGGGGCCGTGCAGGGCGTCCCGGTCGGCGACCCGTTCGCCGACGGCACCGTGATCGGCCCGATGGCCGGTGCGCGGCACGCGGCCAAGGTCCGGGAGTTCCTCGACCACGGCCGGGGCCGGGGCTACGAGGTCGTCTCCGGCCCGGAGCAGGCCGGCAGCGGCTTCTTCGTGCCGCCGACCGTCGTCACCGGCGTGCAGCAGGACTCCCGGCTCGTCCAGGAGGAGATCTTCGGCCCGGTCGTCACGGTCCAGCCGTTCGACACCGAGGAGGAGGCCGTCGCGCTCGCGAACGGCACCGCCTACGGGCTGGCCGCCGGACTGCAGTCGACGAACGTCGCCCGGGTGCACCGGGTCGCCGCGGCGCTGCGGGCCGGGATCGTCTGGGTCAACGGCTGGTCGCTGCTCGACGTCGCGATGCCGTTCGGCGGCACAGGGGCGTCCGGCTACGGCCGGGAGAACGGCCCGGAGGCGCTCGGCGAGTACCTGCGCACCAAGTCCGTCGTCGTGAACCTCGGCTGACACCCCTTCTGCGACAACCCGTTCCGGTCAGAGCCGATCGAGAGGAAGTCCACCATGCCCACGCCCACCCGTGCCGCCGTCGTCGAGGCGCCCGGTTCCCCGTTCGTCGTCACCGACGTCGTCCTCGACGACGTCCGGGCCGGCGAGGTGCTCGTCGAGATCGTCGCGGCGGGCCTGTGCCACACCGACCTGGGCGTCCAGGTCGGGGGTATCCCGTTCGCCCTGCCCGGGATCCTCGGTCACGAGGGCGCCGGCATCGTCCGCGAGGTCGGTCCCGGCGTCACCCGGGTCGCCCCCGGCGACAAGGTGCTCCTCAGCTACACCTCCTGCGGCCGGTGCGCGAACTGCCGCGGCGGCCACCCCGCGTACTGCGCGACCTGGGTGCCCGACAACCTCATCACCGGGGTCCGCCGCGACGGCACCCCGACGGTGAGCCGGGGCGGCACCCCGATCGGCGGCCACTTCTTCGGCCAGTCGTCGTTCGCGGCGCACGCGATCGCCGACGAGCGCAGCGTCGTCAAGGTGCCGCAGGACGCCGACCTCGAGGTGCTCGCGCCGCTCGGCTGCGGCGTCCAGACCGGCTTCGGCACGGTGTGGAACATCCTCGACCCGGCACCCGGCAGCACGATCGCCGTCTTCGGGGTGGGCGCCGTCGGCCTCGCCGCGGTGATGGCGGCTAACCTGCTGCCGCTGGCCGCGGTCGTGGCGGTCGACCGGGTGCCGGAGCGGCTCGCGCTCGCGGCCGACCTCGGCGCGACCCACACCGTGAACGCCGACAGCGAGGACGTCGCGAAGGCGGTCCTGGAGGCGACCGGCGGTCGCGGCGTCGACGCGACGATCGACACCACCGCGGTGCCGGCCGTCGTCCGGACCGCGATCGACGTCCTCGCCGCCCGCGGCACCTGCGCCGTCGTGGGGGCGCCGCCGGCGGGCACCGAGGCGTCCTTCGACGTCCAGGGCATCCTGCCCGGCAAGAAGGTCGTCGGCGTGACCCTCGGCGACGGCGAGCCGGAGACCCTCCTGCCGCAGCTCGTCGCGTTGCACGGCAAGGGGTTGCTGCCGCTGGAGAAGCTCGTCCGGCACTACACGCTCGACCAGCTCGACGAGGCCGCCGCCGACATGCACCACGGCCGCACCGTCAAGCCCGTCGTCACCTTCTGAGCGGAAGGACAGCTCTCGTGCCTCTCGACGACCCCACTGCCGGACTTCTCGCGAACCTGGCGGCGGCCGGCCCGCCTATCCACCAGCTCTCCGCGGCCGACGCCCGAGCCGCGACCGCGCCTCTCGCGCAGTTCTACGGCGCCGGGCCTGAGATGGCCCAGGCGCGCGAGGTCACGCTCGAGGTCGACGGTGGTGAGATCAGCCTGCGCGTGCTGCGGCCGACGGCCGAGCCGGCCGGTGTCCTGGTGTACCTGCACGGTGGTGGCTGGGTCATCGGCTCGGCGGCCGAGTACGACACCCTCGGTCGGACGCTCGCCGCAGCCACCGGGTTGACGACGGTGCTCGTGGACTACCGCAAGGCTCCGGAGCACCCCTTCCCGGCTGCTGTGAACGACTCCTGGGCAGCGCTGCGCTGGGTCGACGCCCACCGCGAGGAACTGGCAGCCGTCGGCGCGGCGCTCGTCGTCGGCGGCGACAGCGCCGGTGGCAACCTCACCGCGGTCATGACCCACCGCGCCCGCGGCGAGGGCGGGCCTCAGATCGCTGCCCAGGTGCTCGTCTACCCGGCGACCGACCACGGTGTCCGGCCCTCGCATGTCGACCCGGCGAACCAGCTTCTCCTGGACCAGGCCGGGATGGACTGGTTCGTCGGGCACTACCTGCCGGACCCCGCGATGCGGGAGCACCCGGAGGCCGCGCCGAACCGGGTGACCGACCTCGCCGGGCTGCCCCCGGCCGTCGTGCTCG
Source organism: Kineosporia sp. R_H_3 (assembly GCF_002198675.1). Lineage (GTDB taxonomy): Bacteria > Actinomycetota > Actinomycetes > Actinomycetales > Kineosporiaceae > R-H-3. Next base: position 20,118 of record NZ_MWLL01000087.1, read on the forward strand.
TCGCCGAGTTCGACGTCCTGCGCGACGAGGTGGAGGAGTACGCCGACCGGCTGGGCGCGGCCGGCGTGCCGGTCGTCCGGCGGCTGTTCGAAGGGCAGATGCACGGGTTCTTCCAGTTCGTCAACGTGCTGCCGGGGAGCGCGGCCGGAGTGACCTTCGTCGCCGAGTCGCTCGCCGCGCTGCTCCCGGTACGTGCTGCGCGATGACACATCGGCAGTAGCGCCCGGTCGCGCTGTCGTGCGGCGGCCCGGCTGTCCGGGTCGGCGCCTGAACACCCCACCCCCACTCGTTTCGGAGGTCGACGATGACCGACAGCTCCAGCACGCCCGCGAACACCCCCGGGCCCCTTCCCGTCCGGGCGGCGATGGACCGCCGCTCCCTGCTGCGCGGCGCCGCCGCCCTCGGCATCACCGGTGCGGCGGGCTCGCTGCTCGCAGCCTGCGGCGGGGTGAAGTCCGCCGGTGGCAGCAGCTCCGCCGCCGCCGCGGGCGGCACCCAGACCCTGCGGATCGGCTACGTCACGCCGTCGACCGGCTTCGCCGCCGGTTTCGGCGAGGTGGACCCGTTCGTCGTCGAGCAGGTCACGAAGGCCGTCTCGAAGGGTCTGACGATCGGCGGCACGACCTACCAGGTCCGGATCGAGGTCAAGGACAGCCAGTCCGACCCGCAGCAGGCGGCGAAGGTGGCCAACGAGCTCATCGCCTCCGGCGTCGACATGCTCGTGACGAGCTCGACGCCGGAGACGGTCAACCCGGTCGCGGACGCGGCCGAGGCCGCCCGGGTGCCCTGCCTGTCGACCGTGTGCCCGTGGGAGGCGTTCTACTTCGGCCGCGGTGCCACCCCGGACAAGCCGTTCACGTACACGTACCACTTCTTCATCGGCGTCGACGACCTCGCCGTCGTCTACAAGTCCCTGTGGCTGAACGGTGTGCCGAACAACAAGAAGGTCGGCGTGCTCTGGCCGAACGACGCGGACGGCAACGCGATCCGGGCCGGCCTCGGCCCGATCCTCACCAAGGCAGGGCTGACCGTCGTCGACCCGGGTGCGTTCCCGACCGGGACCCAGGACTTCACATCGATCATCTCGACGTTCAAGAAGTCCGACGTCGAGGTGGTGAACAGCTTCGCCATCCCGCCGGACTTCGCGACGTTCTGGAAGCAGGCCGCCCAGCAGGGCTTCCGGCCGAAGATCGCGACGATCGCGAAGACCGGCCTGCTCCCCGAGCAGGTCGAGGCGCTCGGCGACCTCGGGCCGGGCCTCACGGCCGGTGTCTACTGGCACCCGTCGTGGCCGACGAGGTCGGCGCTGCTCGGGCTCTCGAGCGCGGACCTCGCCGCCGCGTACGAGAAGTCCTCGGGGAACCAGTGGACGCAGAACCTCGGCACGACGACCGCCCTGCTCGAGACTGCGATCAGCGCCCTGGTGTCGTCGGGCAGCCCGAAGGACCGCACGGCGGTCGCGAACGCGCTCGGGAAGACCTCGATCGACACCGTCGTCGGCAGGCTCGACTGGACCTCCGGCCCGGTGAAGAACGTCGTCGCCGAGCCGCTCGTCGGCGGCAAGTGGGTCGAGGCCGAGGACGGGCCGTTCCCGCTCGACATCCGCATCGTCGAGAACTCCGGCTACCCGTCGGCCCCGGTCGCCGCCGAGGACACGGCGCTGTCGTGACGGCCACCCTCGCCGGACCGGACGTCGCGCCCGCGCTCTCGGTGCGCGGCGTCCGGCACGCCTACGGTGCCGTCCCGGTGCTCCGGGGGGTCGACCTCGACGTCCGGCCCGGTGAGGTGGTCGGCGTCGTCGGCCCCAACGGGGCCGGCAAGACGACCCTCGTGGACGTCCTCACCGGTGCGGTCACCCTGCAGGAGGGGCGCGTCGTCCTCGGCGGGGACGACGTCTCCCGGGTCCGGGCCGCGGTCCGGACCCGGCAGGGCCTGGCCCGCACGCACCAGGTGCCCAGGCCGTTCACCGGGATGACCGTCTTCGAGAACGTCCTCGTCGGGGCGACGGCAGGCGGCGCCGACCGGGCGACCGGGTACGACCGGGCCGCCGGGGCCCTCGTCGCGACCCGGATGACGGCCCTGGCGAACCGCCCCGCGGGCGCCCTCGGGCTGCTCGACCGCAAGCGGCTCGAGCTGGCCAGGGCGCTCGCCCTGCAGCCCCGGGTGCTGCTGCTCGACGAGGTGGCCGGCGGGCTGACGGACGCCGAGACCGACGACCTCGTCGAGCTCGTCGGGACGCTCGGCGCGCGGGGCCTGGCCGTGGTCTGGATCGAGCACCTGGTGCACGTCCTGGTCCGGGCGGCGACCCGGCTGGTGTGCCTCGCCGAGGGCACCGTCATCGCCGACGGGCCGCCCGACGAGGTGCTCGCCTCGCCACGGGTGCAGCAGGCGTACTACGGAGGGCCGGGAACGTGACGCTGCTCCGGGTCGAGGGGCTCGTCGTCCGGCACGGGCTGCTCACGGCCGTCCGTGAGGTCGACCTCGCGGTCGCCCCGGGGGAGGTGGTCGCGCTCGTCGGCGCGAACGGGGCCGGCAAGTCGACCCTGCTGCACGCGGTGGCGGGCAGCCTGCCCGCGGCGCAGGGCAGGGTCCTGCTCGGTGGCGAGGACGTCACCACGATGCCGGCGCACCAGCGGGTGCGCGCCGGGATCAGTCTCGTGCCGGAAGGCCGGCGCCTGTTCCCGAGCCTGTCCGTGCTGGAGAACCTGCTCGTCGGTGTCCCCGGCGGGTCCCGCGCAGCCGGCCCGGCGACGTCCGGCCTGCCGCGCGGCGGCTGGGACGTCGACCGGGTGCTCGACGCCTTCCCGGTGCTCGCCCGGCTCCGGGACCGCCCGGCAGGGCTGCTCAGCGGTGGTGAGCAGCAGGCCACGGCGATCGGGCGGGCCCTCGTCGCAGACCCCGCCCTGCTGCTCCTCGACGAGGTCTCGCTCGGCCTGTCACCGGCGGCGGTCGACGTCGTCTACGCCTCGCTGGAGGCGGTCCTCGCGGGCGGGGTCGCGGTCGTGCTCGTCGAGCAGGACATCGAACGGGCCCTGCGGACGGCCACCCGGATCGTCTGCCTCCTCGAGGGCAGGGTCACCCGGGACGTCGCGCGCCGCGACGCGGACCGGGCCGAGATCACCCGGGCCTACTTCGGAACCGGAACGGAGGTGCCGTCATGAGACTGCTCGACGCAGTGGTCCAGGGCTGCCTGCTCGGCGGCCAGTACGCGTTGTTCGCCGCCGGCCTGTCCCTCATGTTCGGCGTGCTCAAGGTGGTCAACCTCGCGCACGGCGACCTCGGCATCCTCGCGGCCTTCGCCGCGATCGGTCTCGCCGCGGGAGCCGGGCTGCCGCTCGCGCTCGCGGTCGGCGTCGTGCTCGTCGGCATGCTCGGGATCGGCGCCGCGCTGCACGCGGGGCTGCTCGCCCGGACGACGGGCGCGCTCCCGCAGATCTCGATGATCGCGACGTTCGGGCTGAGCGTCGTCATCGGCAACGCCCTCCAGGAGGTGTTCTCGGCGGACCCGAGGGCGCTCGACCTCGGGTGGTTCGGCACCGCCGGGGTGTCGCTGGGCGGCATCTCCGTCGGGCTGCTCCCGGCCGCGGTCCTCGCGGTCGCGGTCCTCGCACTCACGGGCCTGCACCTGGCACTGACCCGGACGGCGTTCGGCCGCCGGGTCCGGGCCACCGCGGACGACCCCGGCACCGCCGCCCTTGTCGGGGTCGACGCGCGCCGGACCTACCTCGTCGTCACCGCGCTCGCGGTGGGCCTGGCGGGCCTCGCCGGCGTCGCCTACGCGGCCTCGTCCCTGGTCACCCCGCTGGCCGGTCCGAGCCGGCTCATCTTCGCCTTCGAGGCGGTCGTCATCGGCGGGCTCGGCTCGCTCTGGGGCACCCTGCTCGGGGCCATGGTGCTCGGGGTGGCGCAGTCCGTCGGCTCCGTCGTCGATCCCTCGTCGGGTGTCCTCGTCGGTCACCTCGTCTTCCTCATGGTGCTCGCGACCCGGCCCGCCGGGCTGCTCGCCAGGGCGCGGGTGCGGGCGTGAGCGCCGTCGTGCAGACGCCGCCCGCACCGCGGGTGCAGGTGGTGCGCTGGTCGCGGACGGCCTCCGCGTCGGTGGCCGGGTTCGCGGTCCTCGTCGCGGTCGCGGCAGCGGTCCCGATGCTCTTCGTCCCCCTCGTCGGCAACCGGCTCACCGCGCTGCTCGCGCTCGTCGTCCTCGCGGTGACGTGGAACGCGCTGGCCGGGTACGCCGGGCTGGTGTCCGTCGGGCAGCAGGGGTTCTTCGGGCTCGGGGCGTACGCCGTCCTCGCGCTCAGCGACCTCGGGGTGAACGCGTACCTCTCGGTCCCGCTCGCCGGCGTGGTGTGCGCGCTCGTCGCGCTCCCGTCGTCGCTGCTGCTCTTCCGGCTCCGGGCCGGGCAGTTCGCGATCGGTACCTGGGTCCTCGCGGAGGTGTTCCGGCTGCTCGTGAGCCGGGTCCCGCAGCTCGGCGCGGGGACCGGCCGGTCGCTCACCTCGACGACCGGCGTCGACCCGGCGCTGCGTCAGGCGTTGACCTACTGGACGGCGCTCGCGATGACCGTGCTCGTCCTCGTCGGTGCGTTCGCCCTGCTGAGGTCCCGGGTCGGCATCCGGCTGCAGGCGGTCCGGGACGACGAGAACGCCGCGCGCTCGCTCGGGGTCGGGGTGACGGGGGAGAAGCGGCTCGTCTTCGTGCTCGGCAGCGGCGGGGCCGGGGTCGCGGGGGCGATCACGCTGACGAACTCGCTCACCGCGCAGCCGGACAACATGTTCGGCGTCCAGTGGGCGGCGCTGATGATCTTCATGGTGGTCATCGGCGGGATCGGCGCCTTCGAGGGCCCGATCATCGGTGCGGTGCTGCTGTTCGTGGTCCAGCAGCTGTTCGACGGTCTCGGCAACTGGTACCTCGTCGGGCTCGGGGTGCTGGCCGTCGTGGCGACGCTGTCCGCCCCGCGCGGGGTATGGGGCGAGCTCGCCCACCGCCGGGGCTGGACGGCGGCACCCCTGTTCCACGACGTCCGCTGGCCGGCCCTGCCGCTGGCGTCGGGCGCTGCCGCACGGCACGATGCCGCGGACACGACCGTTCGGGAGGAAGGACGCCGGTGACCGCGCTGCCACCGCAGAACCTCGGGCTCGGCACATGGCCGCACCGCCGCGCCCGGATCACGCCGGACGCCGTCGCACTCGTCCAGGGCCACCGGTCGCTCACCTACGCCGGTCTCGACGAGCGGGTCCGGCGGGTCGCCGCCGCGCTCTCCGCGGCCGGCGTCCGGCCCGGCGACCGGGTGGCGTACCTCGGCCCGAACGACATCTCGACGTTCGAGACGTTCTTCGGGGCCGGCCTGCTCGGCGCCGTCCACGTCGCGTTGAACACGCGCCTGTCGGCGGCCGAGATCGCGTACATGCTCGACGACTGCGCGCCGACAGTGCTCGTCCACGCCGCGTCCCTCGCGCACCTCGTCCCGGCGGTGCTGCCCGCGTCGGTGCGGCGCGTCCTCGTCGTCGAGGACGTGAAGGACGTCGAGGCCGGGCAGCACGTCCTGCCGGCGGCGGGGGAGACGGCGCGGCCGTTCGAGGCCGCCCTGGGCGAGGTCGAGCCGCTCGCGGAGGTGCCGGCCGTCGGGCTGGACGACCCCTGCCTCGTGCTCTACACCTCGGGCACCACGGGCCGGCCCAAGGGGGCCGTGCTCACCCACGGCAACCTCACCTGGAACACCGTGAACCAGCTCGCGCACGTCGACGTGCTGAGCACCGAGCGTGCCCTGTGCATCGCGCCGCTCTTCCACGTCGTCGGCCTGGGGCAGGTGACGCTGCCGACGCTCTTCAAGGGCGGCAGCGTCGAGGTGCTGGCGAGGTTCGACGCGGAGGTCGTGCTGTCGGCCGTCAGCGAGCGCGGGATCACGAGCTTCGCGTGCGTGCCCACGATGCTCCAGATGATGTGCGAGCACCCGGCCTGGGACGGCAGCGACCTGTCGACGCTGCGCACGGTGATCTACGGCGGGTCGCCGGTCCAGGAGCGGGTCGCCGTGGCCTGGCACCGGCGCGGCGTCCAGGTGGTCCAGGGCTTCGGGATGACCGAGGCCGCGCCGGGGGTCTGCATGCAGATCCGCGACGGGGCCGGCGGCAAGCCCGTGTCGATCGGCCCGCCGCACTTCTTCGTCGACGTCGCCGGCCATACGGCCGGCGGGCCGGTGGACCTCGGGGACGCCCCGGCCGAGCTCCTCGTCCGTGGCCCCAACGTGTTCGCGGGCTACCTCGGCCGCGCCGAGGAGTCTGCCGAGGCCTTCCCGGAGCCGGGCTGGTTCCGCACGGGCGACATCGTCCGGCGGGACGGCGACGGCTGGTTCTACGCCGTCGACCGGGCCAAGGACATGATCATCTCGGGCGGGGAGAACATCTACCCGGCCGAGGTCGAGGCGGTCGCGGTGCAGCTCGACGAGGTCGCCGCGGCGGCCGTCGTCGCGACCCCGGACGAGCGCTGGGGCGAGGTCGGGCACGCCTACGTCGAGCTGCGTCCGGGGGCCGACCTCGACGAGGACCGGTTCCGCGCGCACCTGCTCGCGCACCTCGCGCGGTACAAGGTGCCCAAGTACGTCACCTTCGTGGAGTCGTTGCCCCGCAACGCGACCGGGAAGATCCTGCGGGTCCGGCTGCGCGAGGCGGCCCGGGCCGACTGACCGACCGGGCGACCGAAGCGGCGGGCCGGCAGGCCGGCCGGGCTCAGCCGGCGGGCCGGGCCGTGCGGTCCCAGGCCGCGCGCACCTCGGCGACGACGACGTCGAGGAGGTCCCGGGTCGGTGCGGTCGGCTCGACGTGGGTGAACGCGTGGTCGACGCCGGGCGCGACGTGGTGCCGGACCGGGACCCCGGCGGCCGCGAGCCGTTCGGCGTACCGGTCGCCCTCGTCGCGCAGCAGGTCGAGGTCGGCGGTGACGACGAGCGCCGGTGGCAGCCCGGCGAGGTCGCTCGCGTGCAGCGGCGAGACGAGCGGGTCGGCGCGCCGGGCGGGGTCGACGACGTAGCTGTGGTTGAACAGCCGGGCCAGGCCGGGGGAGATGAGCGGCTTCGCCGTCCGGGCGTGCTTGTCGCCGGGGTCCTGCGCGAGGTCGAGCGGCGGGTAGACGAGCACCTGCAGGGCCGCGCCGAAGCCGCCCTCGTCGCGCGCCCGCAGGCAGGCCGACGCCGAGAGGTTGCCGCCGGCGCTCTGGCCGCCGACCGCGAGCCGGGCGCCGTCCCAGCCGTGCTCCCGGGCGCCGGTGGTCGCCGCCCAGCACGCCACCGCGTACGCCTGCTGCGCCGCGACCGGGAAGGGTCGCTGCGGGGCCACGTCGTAGTCGACGTTCACCACGACGCAGCCGGTCTCGGCGGCGAGCACCCGGCAGATGTGGCCGTCGAACTCCGGGTGCCGGGCGACGAAGCCGCCGCCGTGGAGGTTCACGTAGACCGGCGGAGCGCCGCCCGTGCCGGGTGCGTCGGCCGGCGGCCGGTAGACGTGGACCGTCACCGGGCCCGCGTCCGTCGGGACGACGACCCGGTCCGGCGGCGCGACGTGCGCGGCGAAGGCGTCGTAGGCCGCCGGTGGCCGGGTGACCCGGCCCGCGAGGACCTGGAAGCCCCTGGCGAGGAGCCGGTGGCGCAACGACATGACGGCCTGCCCTCCCGACGTTCATAGAATTTCTACGAGTCAGACAGTAGGGTGACCCCGACCCTGGGTCAACGGGTCTCGTCGACGGAGCGGAGGGTCGCCGGATGGACGGGTCGCCCTCCCGCCCGGCCGCCGTCCGCCGCCGGATGCCCAAGCGCACCAAGGAGCAGACCCGCGGGCTCATGCTGCGCGCCGCCGTCGACCTGCTCCGTGAGCGTGCACTGTCGCAGGGCGACGACGTCGTGTCGGCGGCGCTCGCGCACGTCCGGGTCACCGACATCGCCCGTCGGGCCACCGAGCTCGTCCGGGCCGACCTCGGGACGGCGGGTGAGGTGCGGCCGGAGGCTGCCGCGATCACGACCGGTGCGGCGTACCAGGTCTGGCCCCGGCAGTCGGACCTGCAGGCGGACCTGCTGTTCCACATCGCGGAGCTGCAGGCGGTGCTCGGCCCGGGCGTCGCCGAGGTCGTGGCGCGCTTCCGTGCGGCCGCGGCCGCCGGTACGGCGCTGGAGGACGTCGTCGTCGGGGCGGTCGAGGAGATCTGGCGGGCCTACCGCGACGACCCGATCTTCCGGGTCGAGCTGAGCTTCCTCGTCGCGGCCGTCGACCCGCGGGTGCGCGCGGCGCTGGCGCACCGGCGGGAGCGGTTCGCCGCCACCGCGGACGAGGTGTGGCAGGGGCTGCTCGACGCCTACGGTCTGCGGATGCGGCCGCCGTACCGGCTGCGCGACCTCACGACGGCGGTCGCGGCGCAGGTCGTCGGCTCCGTCGTCCTGTGGTGGGCCGACCCGGAGGTCCTCGCGGACCCGTTCGACGGCGGTCGCAGCCTCGCCTCGCGGGGTGCGGCGCTCCTCGTCACCGGGCTCACGGAGCCGGCCGCTGCGCCCGGCTGAGCACCTCCTCGAGCCCCGTGGCCGGGTGCCCGGTGAGTCGCTCGACGTCGTCGGTCACGCCGTCCAGCTCGCCGGCCGCGATCGCGGTGTACGTCGACACCCAGGCCTCGACGAGCCAGTCGGGGGCCGCGTAGGGCGCGCGGGAGGCGAACGCCTCCTCGACCGTCTCGTCGTGGAACGTCACGGTCCGCCCGGTCGCCGCGGTGAGCCGCGTCGCGGCCTCCGTGAGCGTCAGGGCCTGCGGCCCGGTGAGGTCGTACGTGCGCCCCGCGTGCGCCGCCGGGTCGAGCAGCACGGCGGTCGTGACGTCCGCGATGTCGTCGAGCGCGACCGGGGCGAACCGGCCGTCGCCCGCCGGGCCCCGGATCACGCCGTCCTCGCCCGCGAGCAGCGGGAGGAAGTCGAGGTAGAGGTTGTCCCGCAGGAACGTGAAGGCGACCCCGCTGCCGCGGACGTGCTCCTCGGTGTGCCAGTGGTCGCGGGCGTGGGTGAACGTCGCGTCCGGCGCGGCGCCGAAGAACGAGACGTAGACGAGGTGCTCGACCCCGGCGGCGACCGCGGCGTCGACGAAGGTGCGGTGCTCGCCGACCCGGTCCGGGTCCTCGGACGCCGACACGAAGAGCACCACCCGGTGCCCGGCCAGGGCGGCCCGGACCGCCTCGCCGTCGCCGTAGGCGGCGGTCGCGACCCGGGTGCCGGGCAGGGCGGGGGCCCGTGACGGGTCGCGGACGACGAGCGTCTGCGCGGCTCCCGCCGCGGCGAGCCGGCGGGCGACGCGCCCGCCGAGCCGGCCCGTCGAGCCCGTGACGGCGATCGTGCCCTGCGCTGGTGCCATGGTGTGTCCTCCGGGGGAGCGCGCCGGCGCGGCCGGCAACGGTCGAAGGTCCTGCGACGGGCTCGCGCCGCGTCGCGTAAGGTACCCCCAGGGGTATCTGGAGGTGGTGTTCGATGACGCACCCGCCGACGACGGCGCCCGCGCTGTCCGAGCGTACGGCCGAACCGGGTCAGGACCCGCCGGGGCAGGACCCGCCGGGGCAGGCGCTCCTGGCGCGGATCGCGGCCTCCGTCATCGGGGACGACCGGCTCCAGCCCGGCCCCTACGGTCCCCGGCGGGTCACGTACGCCGACTGGACGGCGTCGGGGCGGGCACTGACGTTCGTCGAGGACTTCGTCCGCGACGAGGTCCTCCCGCGCTACGCGAACACCCACACCGAGGCCAGCGGCACCGGCCTGCAGACGTCGCGGCTGCGCGAGGACGCGCGCCGGGAGGTGCGGGACGCCGTCGGCGGCGACGACTCCACCGCCGTGATCTTCGTCGGCTCCGGCTCGACCGCCGCGATCGACCGGCTCGTCGGCATCCTCAACCTGCGGGTGCCGGCCGACCTCGACGCCCGGTACGGGCTCACCGACCACATCCCCGCCCACGAGCGGCCCGTCGTGCTCATCGGGCCGTACGAGCACCACAGCAACGAGCTGCCCTGGCGCGAGAGCATCGCCGAGGTCGTCACCGTGCCCGAGGACGCCTCCGGGCACGTGGACCTCGCCGCACTCGAGGCGGCCCTCGTCCGGTACGCCGACCGCCCGCTGCTCATCGGCTCGTTCTCCGCGGCGAGCAACGTCACGGGGATCCTCACCGACACCGACGCGGTCTCGGTGCTGCTGCACCGGCACGGCGCCCTCGCGTTCTGGGACTACGCCGCGGCCGCCCCGTACGTCGACATCCGGATGGTCCCGGACGCCGCCGCGGGGGCGGACCCGCTGGCCTACAAGGACGCCGTCTTCCTCAGCCCGCACAAGCTCGTGGGCGGCCCCGGCACGCCCGGCGTCCTCGCCGTGCGCCGCGACCTGGTCCGCAACAGCGTCCCCGTCGTGCCCGGCGGCGGGACCGTCGAGTACGTCAACCCCGACGAGCACGTCTACGTCGCCGACGTCGAGCACCGCGAGGAGGGCGGCACGCCCGACATCGTCGGCTCGATCCGCGCCGGCCTCGTCTTCGGTCTCAAGCGGGCCGTCGGGGTGCCCGTCATCCGGGCCCGGGAGGCGGTGCTGCTCGACCGTGCGCTCGGCCGCTGGCGGGCGAACCCCGCGATGGAGATCCTCGGCAACCCGGACGCCGAGCGGCTCCCGATCGTCTCCTTCGTCGTCCGCCGGGTGCGGGCCGACGGCACGCCGGGCCGGTACGTCCACCACAACGCGGTCGTCGCGATCCTCAACGACGTCTTCGGGATCCAGGCCCGGGGCGGCTGCTCGTGCGCCGGGCCCTACGGCCACCGGCTCCTCGGCATCGACGTCGAGCGCTCGCACGCCTTCCAGCGCGAGATCCACCGCGGCTGCGAGGGCATCAAGCCCGGCTGGACCAGGGTCAGCCTCAACTACTTCGTCACGGACGCCGTCGCCGACTACGTCGTCGAGGCCGTCGACCTCGTCGCCCGCGAGGGCTGGAAGCTCCTCCCCGACTACCGCTTCGACCCGCGGACGGGCCTGTGGCGGCACCGGCACGGGCCGGCCGAGCCGCTCCTGCGGCTCACGGACGTCCACTACGACGCCGAGGGCCGGATGGCGTACCCGCGGCACGACGACCGGGTCCCGGAGTCGGTGCTCGCCGACCAGCTGGCCCGGGCCCGTGAGCTCTTCGACCTCGCGACCCCGACCCGGGCCGACGCCGACGGCGAGCACCTCGCCGAGGCCCGGTGCCCGTCCCCGCAGTTCCACGACCTGCTGTGGTTCGACCTGCCGGAGGTGTGCCTTCGATGAGTGACGCCCAGGAGACCCGTTCTCCCGCGACGACGTCCGGCGCCGCGCCGCCGGTAGGTGACGACCTGCCCGGCTGGCGGCGTCCGCTCGTCGTCGTCGCGCACCCGGACGACGAGTCGTTCGGCCTCGGTGCGGTGCTGTCCGCGTTCGTCGGCGGCGGGGCCTGCGTCGCGGTGCTGTGCTTCACGCACGGCGAGGCCTCGACGCTGCACGGCGTCGAGGGCGACCTGCGCGAGCTGCGGGCGGCGGAGCTCGCCGAGGCGGCCCACCGGCTCGGCCTGGCCACGGTGGAGCTGCTCGACGAGCCGGACGGCGCGCTCGGCGTCGCGGGCACGGAGCGGCTCGTCACCGCGGTGCTCCGGGCGGTCGACCGGCACGCCGCCGACGGTCTCGTCGTCTTCGACGACACCGGGATCACCGGGCACCCCGACCATGTCGCCGCGACGGCCGCCGCGGTCACCGCGGCCCGCGGGGCGGGGCTGCCGGTGCTCGCCTGGACGCTCCCCGAGCCCGTCGCGCAGGCCCTGCGGGAGGAGTTCGGCGCACCGTTCGCAGGCCGGCCGCCGGCCGAGGTCGACCTCGTCGTCGGCGTCGACCGGGCCACGCAGCTCGAGGCGGTCGCCGCGCACCCGAGCCAGGCCGTGCCCGGCAGCGTGCTGTGGCGCCGGCTGGACCTGCTCGGGCCGGTGGAGCACCTGCGGTGGCTCCACCGGCCCGCGTGAGCGTTCGCCGGGACCTGCCGGGCAGGGACCTGCCGGGCTCAGCCGCCGAAGGCGGCGAGGTGGTGCTGCGACGCGGCGGAGAGCCTGCTGTAGACGGTCGTCACGTCGGCGGCCTTCACGTCGGCACCGGCCTTCGCCAGGTCCGCGATGTCGAGCTTCTCGATCTTCCGGCCGACGGCGAGCGCCGCGGCCGGCGAGCCCTTGCCCTCTGCGACGAGGCTGTCGTAGAGGCTCTGGACGGCGGGGGTCGTGAAGGTGCCGTCGGCCTTGCCCACGGTCGGGTCGGTGATGTCGTACCGGTCGAGGAGCGTCCGGACGGCCGCCAGGTGCCGGGTCTCGGAGGCCGCGATCATCGTGAAGCGCCGGTCGCCGGTGGAGCCGGCGAGCGCGACGTAGACGTCGTGGGCGAGCTTCTCCTCCTCGGCCATCCCGGCGAGCGCCGTCTTCTGCGCGTCGGTCAGGGTGCCGCTCGCGGGCAGGTTCGCCCCCGGGTCGCCCATCATGCCGCCGCCGTTGCGCATGCCCTGGCCGTACCCGTCCGCGGAGCCGCCGGCCCGGCCACGCATGCCGTTGCGCATCCTGTCGCCCATGCCGTAGCCGGCGCCCGTGCCGTCGTCCGTCATCGGGCAGGTGGTCGTCGTCCGGGGGCCGGGCCCGCCGCCCCAGCCGGTGGTGCTCGCCACGACGGGGGTCGCGAGCAGCAGCACGCCGGCTCCGCCGGCGACGGCGGCCGTCACGAGGGCGGTCCTGGTGGTCGGCCTGTTCATGGTGTTCTCCTGGGTCTGGGCTACCGGTTCCCGGGGGCGGCTGGTCCGCCGTCCCGGGCTGTCGGTACGACTCTCGGTCCGCGGGGTGGACCGGCCGTGCAGCCGGTGTGGAGACGATGTGGAGAGCGGCCGTCGGTCCCGCACCGGGCGCGGCAGGCGGGCCGACGATGAGTGCTGTGGGAACCGTGCTGGTCGTCGAGGACGACCGCGACATCCGGGACGTCGTCCGGCGCTACCTCGAGCGCGCGGGCCACGCCGTGCTGTCGACCGGGTCCGGCATCGAGGCGCTGCGGCTGCTCGACGACGCCGCCGTCGACCTCGTCGTCCTCGACCTCGGGCTGCCCGACCTCGACGGCTTCGAGGTGCTCCGCGAGGCGCGCCGCGGCGGTGGCCGGCTGCCTGTCGTCGTCCTCACCGCCCGGGCCGAGGTGGACGACCGGATCCGCGGGCTGTCGTCCGGCGCGGACGACTACGTGACCAAGCCGTTCAGCCCGACCGAGCTCGTCCTGCGGGTCGGCGCGGTCCTCGCCCGCACCGTCGGCCCGGTCGCGGGTGACGGGGCGCTGCTCTTCGGGGAGGGCCGGCTCCGGATCGACGAGGCGCGCCACGAGGCGACGCTCGACGGACGCACCCTCGACCTCACGGCCACCGAGTGGGGGATCCTCGCGACCCTCGCCTCGGTGCCGGGCCGCCCGTTCTCCCGCTACGAGCTCGTGAACCGCGTCCGTGGCTACGAGTTCGCCGGGTACGAGCGGAGCATCGACTCGCACGTGAAGAACCTGCGGCACAAGCTCGGGCCGGACCCGACGTCGGTCGTCGACACCGTCGTCGGCGTCGGCTACCGGCTCGCGCTGCGGCGCGACGTCACGACCGGGAGCCCGCGATGAGTGCGTCCGCCGCGGGTGCGACGACACCCCTGGGCCCGCTCGGCCGGCGGCTGCTCGCCTCGTTCGTGCTCGTGGCGCTCGTCGCCGTGGCGCTCGTGGCCACGGCGGGGCTCGTGGGCAGCTCGCTAGGGGTCTCCCGGACGACGGCGCAGTCCCGGGCGCTCGCGGCGCAACGGGTCGCCGCCGCGGCCGCCGCCGGGTACTCGGCCACGGGGGAGTGGGCGTCGAGCGACCTGACGGCCGCCGTGACGACCGCGGCCGCGGCGGGCGCCCGGCTCGTCGTGCTCGACGGCGCGGGCCGGGCCGTCACCTCGACCGGGCGCGGCCAGGGCATGGGCATGGGGGCCGGGATGGGCCCCGGGACCGGGATGAGCGGGACGGG
>NZ_MWLL01000088.1 GCF_002198675.1 Kineosporia sp. R_H_3
GCATGCACCGCGCGCCGTCGAAGGCAGGGGTCACGATCTTCACCCGGACGGCGCAGCGCGGGGCTCCGGGCCGGCCGGGGGTAGGCTCCTTCGATCGTGCGGGGCAGGGGGCGGGTCTGGTGGCGGCTGGTCGTCGCCGGCGTCCACGAGTCGGCCGCGTACCGGCTCGCCCTGTTCGGCGGCCTCGTCGCCAACGTGACCTTCGGCTTCCTCAAGTACGGCATCCTCACCGCGACCGTCGCCGCCTCGGGCGGGGTGGTCGCCGGGTACGACGCGAAGATCATGAGCACCTACATCTGGCTCTCCCAGGGGATGCTCGGGTCGGTCAACCTCTTCGGCCGCACCGAGCTCGCCGACCGGGTCAAGAGCGGTGACGTCGCCGTCGACTTCCTCCGGCCGTTGTCGGTGCAGACCGCTGCGTGCCTGCGGGACGTCGGTCGCGGCCTGTTCGCGCTGCTCCCCCGCGGGCTGCCGAGCGTCGCGATCGGGGCGCTGCTCGTCGGCATCGCGCTGCCGTCGTCCGCCGTCGGGTATCTGCTCGGTGCGCTGTCGGTGCTGCTCGCGATCGCGGTCTCCGCGACGACGGTGTACCTCGTCGCGGTGAGCGGCTTCTGGCTCGTCGAGACCCGGGGCCTGCAGGTGCTCTACATGGTGACGTCCGGGTTCTTCGCCGGGCTGTTCGTGCCCGTCGGGCTGCTGCCCGGCTGGCTGCAGGTCGCGGCGTACTCGACGCCGTTCCCCGCGATGATGATGTACCCGGTCGACGTGCTCTCCGGCCGGGTCTCCGGCTGGTCCGCCGCCGGCCTGGTGGCCGCCCAGGTCGGCTGGCTGCTCGCGACCGTCGCCGCCGGTGCCGTGCTGACCGCCGCCGGACGGCGCCGGCTGGAGGTGCAGGGTGGCTGACACCGGCGTTGCCGCTGCCCCGGCCGCCGTCCGCCGGGACCGGTGGCGGCCCTACCGCGCGGTCATCGGCTCCCGGGTCCGCTCCCAGCGCGCGTACCGGGCGAGCTTCCGGATGGACCTGTTCTCCACGGGCGTCATCGGGCTCGTCGAGCTCGCCGAGGTGCTCGTGCTCTACCGCACCGTCGACGCGCTCGGCGGCCTCGATCTCCACCAGATCCTCCTCGTCTTCGGCCTCGCCGACTTCGCGTTCTCGCTCGCCTCGGTCGTCGTCGGGCACGTCGACGAGCTGCCGAAGTTCATCCGGTCCGGCACCCTGGACGTGTTCTTCCTGCGCCCGCAACCCGTTCTCCTGCAGGTGGTCACGAGCGAGCTGAGCCTGCGGCGACTGTCCCGTGCGGTCGTCGGGCTCGCCGCGTTCTGCGTCGGGCTCGTCACCGCGGACGTCCCCGCGACCCCGCGGACCGCCGTCCTGCTGTCCCTCGCGCTCGTCAGCGCGACGGCCATCAGCGCGGCGCAGTACGTCACGGCGGGCGGTCTGCAGTTCTTCCTCGTGAACGGGCACGAGATGACGAACGCGTTCGTCTACGGCGGGCGCTACGCGGCGACCCAGCCCGCGGCGGTGTGGTCGGCCCCGGTGCGGGCCGTGTTCGGCTACGTCTTCCCGATGGCGTTCTGCGGCTACCTGCCCGTGCTCGCCGTGCTCGGGATGCCCGGCCCGCCGGGGCTGCCGGCCTGGCTCGCCTGGTGCACGCCGGTCGCAGCGCTGTGGGCGTGGTGCGCGGCGATGCTGTGCTGGCGATGGGGCACGAGGAGCTACCAGGGGGCGGGCGGATGACCGGTACGCAGAGCAGCACCGATGGCCTGCGGCAGAGCGGCCCGGCGATCCGCACCGAGGGCCTCACCCGGCGGTTCACCCGCCGCGAGGGCCTGCGGCGCGTGACCCTCACCGCCGTCGACGACCTCACGGTGACCGTGGAGCGCGGCGAGTCTGTCGGCTACATCGGCGCGAACGGCGCGGGCAAGTCGACGACGATCAAGATGCTCGTCGGGATCCTCGTGCCGACCTCGGGGACGGCGACGACGCTCGGCAGGGCGCCGCTGCGGGAGCGGGTCGCGCTCGTGCGCCAGGTCGGCGTCGTCTTCGGCCAGCGCTCGCAGCTGTGGTGGGACCTGCCCGTCGCGGAGTCGTTCCGGATCCTCGCCGCCGTCCACGAGCTGAGCGCGGACGACGAGCGCTCGCGCACCGCCGAGCTGCGCGAGCAGCTCGAGCTCGGCCCGTTCTGGACGACACCGGTGCGCCAGCTCTCGCTCGGCCAGCGGATGCGCGCGGAGGTCGCCGCGGCCCTGCTGCACCGGCCGCGCCTCGTCATTCTCGACGAGCCCACGATCGGCCTCGACGTCGTGAGCAAGCAGCGGCTGCGCGAGTTCCTCGTCGCCGAGCGCACCGAGCACGGCACGACCCTGCTGCTGACGACCCACGACATGGGCGACGTCCAGCGGCTGTGCCCGCGCGTGCTCGTCGTCGACCACGGCCGGCTCGCCTACGACGGCTCGCTCGACGGGCTGTCCCGGCTCGTCGGCGCGCAGCGGGTCCTCGTCGTCGACCTCGACGAGCCGGCCGGCGACCTCGTCGGCGTCCCGCACACGAACCACCTCGGCAGCGAGGCCGGCGGTCTGCGGCAGCGCCTCGCCGTCGACTCCGACGCGACGACCGTCGCCGCCGTCCTCGCCGCCGTCACCGACCGGGTCGCCGTACGCGACCTCGCCGTCGAGGAGCCCGACATCGAGGACGTCGTCCGGCGCCTCTACTCCGCGCAGCGCGACGGCTGACCCGGCACAATGGGGTCGATGGCTACCGCCCTGGAGATCACCGCCGCCTCGGTCGACCCTGAGATCCTCGGGCTCCCGTGGCGCACGCCGCTCGAGGAGTGGCCCGCCGAGCGGCTGGCGGCGTTCCCCCGCGGCATCTCGCGGCACGTCGTCCGGTTCGTCAAGCTCGGCAGCGCCGTCCTGGCCGTCAAGGAGATCGACGAGACGATCGCCCGCCGCGAGTACCAGCTGCTGCGGGTGCTGCGCCGGCTCGGGATGCCGTCGGTGGAGCCGGTCGGCGTGGTGAGCGGCCGCACCGACGTGAACGGCGAACCGCTCGACGCGGCGCTCGTCACCCGGCACCTGCAGTTCTCGCTGCCGTACCGCGCGCTGTTCTCCCAGACGCTGCGGGTCGACACCGCGACCCGGCTCGTCGACGCGCTCGCCGTCCTGCTCGTGCGCCTGCACCTGGCGGGCTTCTACTGGGGCGACGTGTCGCTGTCGAACACGCTCTTCCGGCGTGACGCCGGCGCGTTCGCGGCGTACCTCGTCGACGCCGAGACCGGCGACCTGCACGAGACGCTGTCGCGCGGCCAGCGCGAGTACGACGTCGAGCTCGCGGGGATGAACATCGCCGGCGAGGTCATGGACCTGCAGGCCGGGGGCTTCCTCGACGAGGAGTTCGACCCGCTGCGGGTCAGCGAGGTGCTCTCCGAGCGCTACTTCTCGCTGTGGGCCGAGCTCACCGCACCGGAGTCGTTCGAGACCGGGGACCGGTGGCGGGTCGACGCCCGGATCCGCCGCCTCAACGAGCTCGGCTTCGACGTCGGCGAGCTCACGCTGACGACGGACATCGACGGCACGACGGTGAGCATCCAGCCGAAGGTCGTCGACTCGGGCCACCACTCGCGCCGGCTGCTGCGCCTCACCGGCCTCGACGTCGAGGAGAACCAGGCCCGCCGGCTGCTCAACGACCTCGACGCCTTCCAGGCCGCCGAGGGCCGGCAGGCGGACGACGAGGAGGCCGTCGCGCACGAGTGGGTGCAGACCTGCTTCGAGCCGGTGGTCCGGGCCGTGCCGAAGAACCTGCGCGGCAAGCTCGAGCCCGCGGAGATCTTCCACGAGGTGCTCGAGCACCGGTGGTACCTGTCCGAGCAGAACGGCCACGACGTCGGCCTGCTCGACGCGGTCCGCTCGTACGTCGGCACCGTGCTGCCGAGCAAGCCCGACGAGGCCGCCGTGCTCGGTGTCGACACGCAGGAGATGCCGGTCGTCGCCGACCGCCCCGCGGACTGACGGCGCAGCGGGGCCCGCCGGGTCACTCGTCGAGCAGCAGCTCCACGACGACGACGTCCTTCCAGGCGCCGTCGAGCATGCCGTGCCGGTGGTACGTCCCGACCTCGCGGAAGCCCAGGCTGCGGCACAGCGCGAGGCTGCCGGTGTTCTCCGGGAAGATCCGGCTCACGAGCTTGCGGACGCCGGCCGGCGGGCAGAGCGCGAGCAGGCCGGTGAGCGCGACCCGGCCGACGCCGGCGCCGCGCGCGGCCCGGTCGACGTAGACCGAGAACTCGCGGATGTGGGCGTACGCGGCCCGGTTCGGCCGGTACGCGGAGGTCGACGCCCAGCCGACGACGGCGCCGTCGCGCTCCACGACGACGACGGGGCCCTGGTCGGGCCAGCCGGCGACGTCGGACGCCGTCCGCGGCGCGGTCTCGAACGTCGCGGTGCGGTCCTCGATGCCCTGGGTGTAGATCGCCGCGACCGCCTCCGCGTCGGCGGCCGTCATCGGGCGGACGACGAGCCCGTCCGGTGCGTCGCGCCCGCTCAGTGCATCGCGCCCGCTCACCGCGTCGCGCCCGGTCACTGCATCGCGCAGGTCAGCGCCGCCCGCAGCGCCGCGACCGCGGCGGGGCTGCCGGTGACCGTCACGTCGTCCTCGCGGCCGCGGCCCCACAGCCAGGTGTAGAGCGCGGACGGCGCACCGGTCACCGTGGCGTCGGCCGGGGTCGGCACCTCGTGCGTCTCGGTGATCCCGCCGTGCAGCCCGACGGTCCAGTGCCGATCGCCCGCGACGAGGGCGACGAGCTCACCGGTGCCGCCGGCCTCGGCGCCGAGACGGGTGCCGAGCCACAGCCGGACGACCTCGTCGACGCCGTCGAGCGCGACGTCGTCCGGCACCCACCAGACGCCGGATGCCTTGTCCGGCAACGTCTGCGCGACGTCGAGGGCGTGGATCGCGGCCTCGTGCGCAATCCGCCGGCGCCAGAACCCGCACGTCGCGTCCCAGGGCGACCAGGTCGCCGTCGGGGTGTCGGCGCCGCGGTCGTCGAGGAGCTCCTGGAGCGACCGCCAGCCGGCCGCGAACCAGGCGATGAGCTCGGCCGGGGCGGCGTCCGGCGCCGGCTGCGCGACCGTCGCGGGGCGCGGGCGACGTCCGCCCGCGACCCACGCGGCGACGAACCGGTGGATGAAGCCGAGGTGCCGGACGACGTCCGCGACGTCCCAGCCCGGGCAGGCCGGCACGGGCGTGACGAGCGCAGCGGTGTCCGGCGAGCCGTCCTCGGCCCGCACCCGGGCCTCGAGGTCGCGGCACGCCTGCTCGAGCGTGTCGAGGAAGGCCGGCCCGTCCATCGGCAGGCCGACCGCGTCGAGCTCCCAGAAGACGTCGGGGTAGAGCACCCGGCCGCGCAGCGCGGGGTCGTCGGGCCGGTCGGCGGACAGGCCGCGCACCTGGAAGGCGGCGGCCGGCGTCCGCTCCGACGGCCGGCGCAGTCCCCGCCCGGCCGCCGCGACGAACCCGAACCGGGAGTACATCGCCGGGTCGCCCTCGAGCACGACGAACGGCTCGCCGTCCGCGTCGGCCGCCGCGCACGCCGCCTCGACGAGCGCACGCCCGACCCCGCGCCCCTGCGCGTCGGGGCGCACCCCGAGCGGCGACAGGCACAGCACCTCACGGGCCGACCCGTCCTGCGCCTCCAGCGGGACCCGGGTGAGCATGACGTGCCCGACGACGTCCGGCCGCTCGGGGTCGTCCGAGTCGTCCGCGACGAGGGAGTACCGCCGGACGAACCCCTCCCCGGTGCGCAGCGCCGCCACGAGCGCCGGCACGACGTCGTCCCCGAAGGCGTCGCCGTGGAGCGCCTCGACGGCCGCGCGGTCCTGCAGGGTCTCGACCCGGATCAGCATGCGCCCAGCCCACCGCCTCGGGCGTCGTGCGCGCAAGCGCGGAGCCGGTGGCCGTCCTGATGCGGGCGGGCACCCGTCCGGGCCGTGGGTGCATCACCTCGGGGGTGGCGCCGCGGACGCCGCGCCGGCGTGACACCGCACCCGGACGACGCATCTCCGGGTGACGTCGTCTCGAAACGCTGTCGCAAATCACCGCATACCCGATGATAACGTGCCCGTGATGTCCACTTCCGATACCTCCACGAACCAGACCACCACCGCGCTCCCGCCGCCGGTCGCCGTCCGGAGCCTGGCCGGCGGGCTGCTGCTCATGGCCGGCTTCACCGTCGGCTGGGCGAGCCTGGCGCCCTACGGCTGGACCGGCGCCGCGGCCACGGGACCCGTCGTCCTCGCCGTCGCCGCGGCACTCGCGTTCGCCGCCGGAGCGGTCGCGCTGTTCCGCGACGCCGGCCGGTTCCCGCCGGTCACCGACGCCGTCGAGGCGGACCGCGGACGGCGGATCGGCCGCGCGTACGGCCTCACCTTCGGCGTCGAGGGGCTGGCGATCTTCGTCGTCGCCGCGACCCTGTCCCGCACCGGCAACGTCGACTACCAGGTCCCGGCGATCGCGCTGGTCGTCGGCCTGCACTTCTACCCGATGGCGCGGATCTTCGACCGCACGGTCGACCTCTGGATCGCGTCGTGGGTCGTCGCGGTCGCCGCGCTCGGGCTCGCCGCCGTCGCCGGGGCATGGGCCGCCGTCCCGGCGGTGTGGAGCGCCGTCGGCGTCGGCACCGCGCTCGGCACCGCCGCCTACGGCGTCTACATGCTCCGCGAGGGCCGCGGGCTGCTCGGCCGGCTGCACCGGGAGCACCCGCGGGACTGACCCCGGTTCACCCCCGCGGGCTCACTCCGCGGCGCGGCGCCGGGCCACCTCGTACAGCGCGACCCCGGCGGCGACACCGGCGTTGAGCGACTCCATCACCCCGGCCATCGGGATCGTGACGGTGACGTCGCAGGTCTCGCGGACGAGCCGGGACAGCCCCTTACCCTCGGAGCCGACGACGATGACGACCGGACCGGTCGCCGCCTCGAGCTCGTCGAGCGGCAGGTCGCCGTCCGCGGCGAGGCCGACGACGAAGCAGCCGGCCTTCTGCAGGTCGACGAGGGCGCGGGTGAGGTTCGTCGCGCGGGCGACCCGGATCCGCGCGGCCGCACCGGCGGAGACCTTCCACGCGGACGCCGTCATGCCGGCCGCGCGCCGCTCGGGGACGACGACGCCGTGGCCGCCGAACGCCGCGACCGACCGGACGACGGCCCCGAGGTTGCGCGGGTCGGTCACGCCGTCGAGGGCGACGAGCAGCGGCTGGGCGCCGGCGTCGTAGGCGAGGTCGAGCAGGTCGTCCGGGTGCGCGTAGTCGTACGCGGGCACCTGGATCGCCACGCCCTGGTGGACGCCGTCGCTCGTCATCCGGTCGAGGTCGACCTTGCTCACCTCGAGGATGGGCAGACCCATCTGGCCGGCGATCTTGACGGCCTCCTTGACGCGCTCGTCCGCCGCCACCTGGGAGGCGACGTAGAGCGCCCGCACCGGGACCCCCGCGCGCAGCGCCTCGACGACCGGGTTGCGGCCACCGACGTACTCGGGNGCCCTCCCGCCCCGGGTCGCCCCGGTCGTGCGGCCGCCGCCACCGGCCGACGTCCGCTTGGACGCCGCCCCGGCCCGCTTCGCCGCGACGTGCTTGGTGCGCTCGGTCGCCTTCGGGGTCGGGCCCTTGCCCTCGAGCCCCTGACGCTTCTGCCCGCCGGAACCGACGACGGGGCCCTTCTTCGACCCGGGCTTGCGCACTGCGCCGCGCCGGGAGCTGTTGCCGGCCATCAGGCCTTCTCCTCGAGAGTCCATCGTGCGCCGCCGGGAGTGTCCTCGACGGTGATGCCGGCTGCGGACAGCCGGGTGCGGATCGCGTCCGCGGTCGCGAAGTCCTTCGCGGCACGCGCCGCCGTGCGGGCGTCGAGCTCGGAGCGCACGAGCGCGTCGAGCGCCGTCCGCAGCCGGTCCTCGGCACGCCCGCCCACGGTGCCCCGCCAGTGCGGGTCGAGCGGGTCGACGCCGAGCACGTCGGCCATCGCCCGGACGGCGAGCGCCGCCGTGAGCGCGCCGTCCTTGTCGTCGGCGGCGAGCGCGGAGTTGCCCGCGCGCACCGTCTCGTGGAGCACCGCGACGGCCGCCGGGGTGCCGAGGTCGTCGTCCATCGCGTCGACGAAGCCCTGCGGCAGCGCGACGTCTGCGAGCGCGGCGTCCGTCACGACCGCCCCGAGCACCTCGGCGGCGCGCACGACGAAGTTCTCGATGCGCTCGTAGGCCGTCCGGGCCTCCTCGAGGGACCCGTCGACGATCTCGATGTTCGAGCGGTAGTGCGGCGTCGTGAGCAGGTACCGGACGACGACCGCGGGCACCTGCCGGGTCAGCGCCTCCATGCTCATCGTGTTGCCGAGCGACTTGCTCATCTTCTCGCCGCTCTGCACCACCCAGGCGTTGTGCATCCAGTACCGCGAGAACGGGTCACCGGCGGCGCGGGACTGGGCCTGCTCGTTCTCGTGGTGCGGGAAGCGCAGGTCGAGGCCGCCGCCGTGGATGTCGAACTCGGGTCCGAGGTACCGCGTCGCCATCGCCGAGCACTCCAGGTGCCAGCCCGGGCGGCCGCGGCCCCACGGCGTCGGCCAGGACGCCGTCGCCGGCTCACCGGCCTTGGCACCCTTCCACAGCGCGAAGTCGCGCGGGTCGCGCTTGCCGCGGGGGTCGGCGTCCCCGGCGGGCTCCATGTCGTCGAGCCCCTGGTTCGTCAGCTCGCCGTACTGCGCCCATGAGCGCACGTCGAAGTAGACGTCGCCCGACCCGTCGGCCGCCGGGTAGGCGTGACCGGCGTCGACGAGCCGCTGGATGAGGTCGACCATGTCGGTGACGTGCCCGGTCGCCCGCGGCTCGTACGTGGGCGGGGTGACGTTGACGCTGTCGTAGGCCGCGGCGAACTCGCGCTCGAACGTCAGCGCGTGCTGCCACCACGGGACGCCCGCCTCGACCGACTTCGCGAGGATCTTGTCGTCGATGTCGGTGACGTTGCGGACGAGGGTCACCCGGTACCCCGAGCGCTCGAGCCAGCGCTGCAGGACGTCGAAGACGACGGCCGAGCGCATGTGCCCGATGTGCGGGCCCGACTGCGGTGTGGCGCCGCAGACGTAGACGCCGGCCTGACCGGGGACGAGCGGGACGAAGTCCCGCACCTGCCGGGTGGCGGAGTCGAACAGTCGAAGGCTCACCTGTCAAGGTTACCGGCGCATCGCCGGACCTTCTTCCGGGTAACGCCGGCCGGACGCCGCCCGCACCGGGCCGTCGCCGCCGCCCGCCCGGCGGGACCCTGTTGATCAAGAGCGTCGTCACCCCCTACCGTCGACGACCGGCCCGGTCCCGGGCCGACGGATCTCATCGGAGAGGGCACTCATGACGCTGTTCCGGGGGGCGATCCGCAGGCGGGTCGCAGCTGCTGTCGCCGTCGCCGTCGCTGCGACCGGCCTGGCCTTCGCGGTGGCCGCACCGGCGAGCGCGGCGCCGCGGGTCGACGTCGACACGGACAAGCCCGTGTACGTCGGCTACGACACGAAGCGCAAGCGGTACCACTTCAAGATCACCGGCCGCTGGGCGGTCACGTGCGCCGGCAGCACCAAGTACTGCTACCCGAAGGGCGGCGGCACGGCCTCCCAGATCGGCAGCGACGACGCCCTGTGGATCAACACGGGCGCCGCGATGACCTGGGACTACGGGCGGGTCCGGACGTACGACTCCTGCGGCACGCTCACCTCCGACTCGGGCGTGAAGCGCAACACCGTCGCCGCGAACGACTACTTCTACACCGCGTTCGGTCTCGACGACCGGCTCACGCCCTCCTACTACGTGACGAAGAACAGCGCGGGTCGCGTGATCTCCGAGGGGGGCAGCTGCCGCACCGGCTTCATGCCGTCGCGCACCTACACGAGCACCACCGGCAGCACGACGTTCTGGTACAACCTCAAGACCCGCAGCTACACCATCGACGTCTGGGGCAACCCGGCGAACACGGGATGCCTGAAGGCCGGCAAGGCGATCAACGCCGGGTACCTGCACACCTGGTCGACCTGGGGTGTCGAGTGGGGGCTCGAGGCGGGGCTCGACGCGAGCAAGTTCGAGGTGGGGATCGGGGTCTCGGCGTCGCTGAGCAACCTCGACCACGCATGGGCGACGGGGTACCGCGAGGACGCCTTCGCGGACGCCAAGGCGTACATGCCCCGGATGTGCCACCACTGACACGCCCGGGCCGATGACATGGCGGACCGGCCTGCCGGCACGGCAGGCTGGTCCGCCATGGCACCCAGCACACGAGCCGGCAGCAGGCTCCCCGCGACGCTCACGGCCACGGTCCTCGGGGCCACGGTGGCCCAGCTCGCGGCGGCCACCTTCCTGCCGGGTCTGGAGCAGTTCGAGGGCAAGGCGTTCGGCGCCCGGCTCGTCGCCTACCCCGCGATGATGCTGCTCGTCCCCGGCCTGTGGTGGCTCGCGGCGCGGCGCCGTCCGGCGGGCGACCGGCCGGCAGCGCCGTGGGCGGCGTTCGGCTGGGTCATGCTGCCCTTCCTCGTCGACGTCACCGGCAACACCCTCGACCTCTACGACCGGGTCTGGTGGTGGGACGACGCGAACCACCTCGTGAACTGGTTCTTCCTCACCCTCGGCCTCGGGCTCCTCATGGCCCGCGCCGACGTCCGGCCGCGATGGGCGCTCTGGCTCGCGGTGACGGGGACCGGCGCCGCGCTCGCGATCGGCTGGGAGCTCGGCGAGTGGTGGACGTTCATCCGGCACGGCACCGAGCTGGGCACCGCGTACACCGACACCCTCGGCGACGAGACCCTCGGGACGCTCGGCGCCGCGCTCGCCGGCCTCGTCGTCGTCCGGCGGTAGACCGTCCGGCGGCAGCCCGCACCGCCGGACGACGAGACCAAGGACCCTCCAGGTCCGCCCGCCCCGCGCCGACAGGGACAGCAGGAGTTCCCTCGACGGGCGGGAGGCACGATGGACCAGACGCGGATCGAGCAGCTGCTGCTCGTCGCCGCCGCCGCGCTGCTCGTCGCCACCCAGGTCGGACTGTGGTGGCGCTCCGGCAAGGCCGCCCCGCAGGCGACCTGGATGTCCGCCTTCACCCAGGCCAGCGCGCTCGCCGTCCTGGCCCTCTACCTCGCCCAGGCCGGGCTGCGCTCGGTCGCCGTGGTGCTCGGCATCCTCGCCGTCACGGCGCTCGCCGGGGTCGCCAGCGGGACCCGGGCCACCCACCGGGTCGCCCGCGAGCACGGCACGTCGTGGGCCCAGGCCCACCGGCACGGCCTGAGGTCGGCCGTCGTCGCCGTCGAGGCGGTCGTCGCGGCCGTCGCGGTCGCCCTGGCGGTGTCCTGGGGGGCGGAGACGTTCAACGGCGACTTCAACGGCAACGCGGACGAGAGCCTGTGCAAGGTGCTGGGCGACGAGGCCTGCGGACGGTGACGTGGGCCGGCCTCAGGCGTACCAGACGACCTTGGTCGGCGTGACCCGGACGACGACCCGCTGGTCGCCGGGGCTGCCGCCGGTCCACGGCTCGCCCTCGTACTTGTGCGACATCGCGTCGATGAGGGCGGCGTCCGGGTCGTCGGTGAGCGTCGCCGTGCCGCGGATCTCCAGGTACTTGTACGGGTCGTCCTTGGGGTAGACGAGCACCGTCGCGCGCCCGTCGCGCTCGAGGTTGTTCGTCTTGCGCCGGCCGCGCAGCGTCGAGAAGAGCACGTCGTCGCCGTCGCGGCCGACCCAGACGACCGACAGGTGCGGCTGCCCGTCGGGCTCGATCGTCGCGACGGTCGCGAACTCCGGGCGATCGAGCAGGTCACGGGCCGTCTCGGGCAGCGATGCAGACATGGGGCGGACGTTACCGGGCCGCCGCCGCAGGGTCCGCGAGGCCCCTCCAGCGCGTCGTCCAGCAGTGCGCTTTCCGAAGATCAAGAGCACTCGCGGCAGTGAAATCCGCATGCAGGACCGTCACGGACAGCCGATCCCGACAGGTACGGCGGCTGCTGACGGTAGCCAAACCCGCCCCGGATCAGTCACACTCTCACCCTGAGCGAAGTCCGAGGCGCGGCCGCCGTGGCCGCCGCCCACCCCCTGGAGGACGCAATGACCACCCGCACCCCGATCGCCCTGGACCGGGCGCGCATCGCCGAGCTGACGGCGCGAGAGGCGACGCGGCTCGACGAGCGCACCCAGGCCTCGGCCCGGATGTACGAGCGGGCCCGCGAGACCCTCTCCGCCGGCGTCGCGTCGTCCTACCAGATGCGCGACCCGTGGCCGATCTACCTCGAGCGCGGCGAGGGCGCGTACGTCTGGGACGTCGACGGCAACCGGATGGTCGACTTCCACAACGGCTTCGGCTCCATGGTCCAGGGCCACGCGCACCCGGCGATCTCCGCCGCGGTGACGAACCGGCTCGAGCTCGGCACCCACTTCGCGGCCCCGACCGAGGACGCGATCGTCGTCGCCGAGGAGCTCAAGAAGCGCTGGGACCTGCCGCGCTGGCGCTACGTGAACTCCGGCTCCGAGGCGACGATGGACGCCATCCGGATCGCCCGGGCGAAGACGGGCCGCGAGACGATCGTCAAGATCTTCGGCTCGTACCACGGGCACCACGACTACGTCATGGTCTCGATCGGCGTCCCCTACGACAAGATCGGCGACCGGGAGAACCTCGCCTCGCTGCCGTACGGCGCAGGCATCCCGCAGTCGGTCGCGGACATGACCGTCGCCGTGCCCTTCAACGACGCCCCGGCCATGGAGCGCCGGATCGAGCGCCTCGTCGCCGAGGGCCGCGCGCCGGCCTGCGTGATCATGGAGGCGGCGATGATGAACCTCGGCATCGTGCTGCCCGAGCCGGGCTACCTCGAGGCGGTCCGCGAGATCACGCGCAAGCACGGCATCGTCCTCATCTTCGACGAGGTCAAGACCGGTCTGTGCATCGCGGCCGGTGGCGCCACGGAGCGGTTCGGCGTCAAGCCCGACATGGTCACCCTCGCGAAGGCGCTCGGCGCCGGTCTGCCGATGGGCGCCATCGGCGGCTCGGAGGACGTGTTCTCGGTCGTCGAGGACGGCTCTGTGTTCCAGGTCGGCACGTACAACGGCAACCCGCTCGGCGTCGCCGCCGCCCGGGCGAACCTCTTCGAGGTCATGACGCCGGCCGCCTACGCCCACCTCGACACCCTCAACGAGCACCTCGTGTCGGGCTGCCAGGCCGTGGTCGACAAGTACAACCTGCCCGGCTACGCCGTCGGCGTGGCCTCGAAGGGCTGCGTGACGTTCTCCCCGACGAAGGTCGTCGACTACGAGACCTTCAAGGAGCACCAGGACGGCGAGCTCGCGGACCTCGCGTGGCTCTACAACCTCAACCGCGGCGTCTTCATGACGCCCGGCCGCGAGGAGGAGTGGACGCTGTCGATCCAGCACACCATCGCCGACTGCGACCAGTTCATCGCCGCGTTCGAGGAGCTCGCGCACGACCTCACGAGCTGACCCACGAGCCGCTCATGCTCGCGGTACGTACCGTTCCGGCCCCGTCACAGCGGCCGGAACGGTACCGGCCGTGAGCATGAGCGGGGTCAGGCGAGGCGGTACTTCGCCGCGGCGAGGAGCCGCTCGGCGAGGAAGAGGTCGTGCGGGTAGGTGACCTTGAGGTTCGTCCGGCTGCCGGCGACGGCCTGGACGACGAGGCCGGAGAACGACTCGGCGCTGCAGGCGGTGTCCGTGCCCTGGTAGCCGACCTCGCGCGCGGCGTCGTAGGCGGCGAGCAGGTCCTTGGCCCGGAAGGCCTGCGGCGTCTGCACCCGGGTCAGCCCCTCAGTCTGGCCGCGCGGGGGCACCGGGTGGCCGTCGTCCCCGACCGGCAGGACGCCGCTCGCGGGCAGCGCGGGGACCGCACCGCCGACTGCGGCCGCGGTCTGGACGACGGAGCGCCACAGGGACGGGCCGGCGAGCGGCCGGGCGCCGTCGTGGATCGCGACGACGTCGACGTCGCCGCTGCCGATCGAGGGCGCGAGGTGCGCGAGCGCGGCCTCCTCGGACTCGTGCCGGGTGCCGCCGCCGACGACGACGTCGACCCTGAGGTGCGCGGCCTCGCGGCGCAGCGTCTGTGTCGCGAGCTCGGCGTCCTCGGGGCGCACGACGAGGACGAACCGGCCGATCTCGCTCACCTGCCCGGCCCACGTGAACGACCACGAGACGACCCGGCGACCGGCGAGCGGCAGGTAGACCTTGTTGAGCCCCGCCCCGACCCGGGTCCCGCTGCCCCCGGCGAGGACGACGGCCGCGGCCGTGCCGCGCGGCCGGCGCCGACGCAGGAACGGCCCGAGACCGGCGGAGGGGGTCGAGGGCACGCCACGACGATAGATCCGCACGGGGTCGCGTGCGTCCCCGACCCCGTGAAGACCACCCGACGCGGTCAGCGCGGGCGCAGGACCGTCTTCAGCTCCTCGACGATCTTGCCCGGCTGGCGCAGCACCGCACCGGGCAGGCCCATCAGGAACGTGAGCGGCTCGCTCACGGCACGGCGCACGAGACGCTGCGGCTTGGTGAGGAGCCGGTGCTCGAGGTCACGCAGGTAGGCGGACATGAGGTCGCGCTGCTCGTGGCGGACGACGTGGCCGCAGGCGGTGCACCGGGTCGAGTGCAGGAGCCGGCCGACGACCACCAGCTCGTGCTCGCACTCCTGCCCGCACGCGACGCACGTGAGGTCGGTCGTGCTGCTCACCATCGGGCTACCTCCCCGGCTCACGCCTCGCCGCTCACGGTCATTGTCGCCCACCTGTGCGCCGGCGCCGTCCCTCGGCAGGGGGACGGCGCCGGACGCGTCTCAGGCGAAGCCGCGCAGGGCGCTCTCGAGCTGCAGGCCGCCGCCCGCGAGCAGCCGGTCCTGGAGGCGACGCAGCATGACGACCGTCGAGGACTCGTCGAGCTCGACGTCGTCGTAGGTGAGCACCTGGTCCCGCGCGACGGGCCGCACGACCTTGGCCTTGTTGAGGATCCCGAGCGGCACGAGCCTCTCCGCCTTGGCGATCGCGGCGTCCTCGATCATGCCCCGGACGCAGTAGCCACCGATGCCGTCGATGGTGTCGCCGGGTGCGAGGTCCTTCTTCGCCGCGGCGGCGACCTCCGCCGTCCAGGCCTCGGTGATGAGGCTGGGCGTGCGGTCGAGCACCGCCTCGGGGATCGACAGCGGAGCCTCGATGCTCGCGAGGTGGTAGGGCCGGTACAGCGAGAAGTACGGCCCTTCGCCCATGCTCAGGTACGACATCTCGTGGACGACGTACGGGTGGTCGGAGCGGACGACGACGAAGACGCCGGGCGCGACCGGCCCGGTGCAGTAGTCGACGACGCCGGGACGGTCCAGGACGCCGCCGTCCTCCTTGAGCCGGAACGTCTCGTGCAGCGTCGGGACCGTGCTCTCGGGACCGTACATCCCGCGCCGGCTCACCTCGAGCCCGGTCGTGTTCGCCAGCGACGCCATCTCGATCATCGCCTTGGAGCCGTCGACGAACTCGCAGAGCATCTTCGGGTTCATCTTCTTCGCGGCCGCCTCGGCCTCGAGGCTGTCCGGCGTCTCGTGCGGGCGGAACGGGTTGTTCTTGCCCTTGCCGGCGCAGATGATCTCGAAGTTGAGGTCGCGGGCGAAGTCGACGAGCTTCTTCGTCTCGACCGGCTCGTCACCGCGGGCGATCGTGTAGACCTGCCCGGTCGCCCGGGCGATCTGCGCGAGCAGGATGCCGATCGTCACGTCCGACTCGACGTTGAGCCCGACGACGTCCTTGCCGTTGAGCAGCGCGGCCAGGGTCAGCTCGGCCCCGACGTTGGGCACGCCCGTGGCGTCGACGACGACGTCGACGGGCAGGCTCGCGACGGACTCGGCCCCCCGCAGGACGACGTGCTTGCCGTCGTCGACGGCACGCGCGATCTCGCCGAAGGCGTGGCTGCCGTCATCGACGACGACCTCGTCCACCCCGGCGTCCTTGAACGCGGCCTCGGCCCGGCCGGGGTCGACGTCCGCGACGACGCTCACCTGCAGACCGGGCATCCGCCCGACCTGCGCGGCGAGCCCGCGGCCCATCTGCCCCGCACCGACGAGGGCGACCCGGACGGGCCGGCCGACCTCACGCTGGCGGGCGAGCAGCCGCTCGCGGTAGCTCATGATGACTCCTCTGTCTCGTTCGGCCCCGGTCGCGCTCGGCGAGCGTGCCGTCGGGGCCTGGAGGGTGCGACGTGCGCCGGCGGCGCTGCCGTGACGTCGTCGCCCGGGTCTGTGCGCGCGGCCACGGCCGCGGCGGCGGCCGGCGGGGCGGCCCCGGCACGTCGTCGGGCCGGGGCGCCCCCGCCGGTCAGTCCGCCGGGCGGGCGAGGATGCGCATGGTGCTGCCGACACCGAGCTCGGGCAGCTCGCCGACCTCGACGCAGACGTCGCCGGGCAGCGGGGCCGTCGTGGAGCCGTCGGCCTTGAGGCTCATGTGTCCGAGCCGGATGAGGTTCTCGTTGACCACGTCCCCGACGGACGTGACGACGAAGGGTGAGCCGTCGAGCTCGACGACGTCCCCGGGGCGGGGGATCGAGTGGACGACGCCGGGGTTGTGCAGCAGGCAGAAGTCGTGCAGCTCCTCAGGTGCCGTCTCGTTGAAGAACACGAGCAGACCCTGGGCCCGGAACTCGGGGATGAGCGCCCCGACCGCGGTGACCACGGTCGAGTAGCGCACACCGTCCGCGGGCACGGCCTCGTCGGTCGCCACGTCCGCCTCCCCCGCCCCGGCCGCCGGAGCGGTGTCCGGACGGCCTGCGGGCGGGGTCGACATCACGCCTCCGCGACGTCGTCGGGCTTGACGCCCGACACGAAGAGGTCCTCGGTGATGAACATGGCGAGCGGGCCGGCAGGGCTCGTCGCGTGGATGTCCACCGTCGGCACCTTCTTCATCGGGTAGACCCCGACGCGGGCGGTGCCGCCGCAGTCGATGACCGCGACAGCGATCTTGTCGAACGGCGCGGACGACTTGAAGCCGTCGAAGACCTCACCGCCGGTCAGGTCGGCGATCCGCTGCGCGACCGGGTGGATGCCACCACCGGTGACGCAGTAGATGAGCGGCCTGCTGTCCGTCGGCTGGATGGTCAGGGGGCCACCCCAGCCACCACGACCCTTGGTGATCTTGACCTTCTTGTAGGGACCCGGCACGGGGAACCTCCTGGTGGTACGTCGTCGTTGTCATGACTGTCGGTGATGCGGTGCTGGTGCTCGGCCGGGTGGCCCTGGGGCGCGCGGTCGGGCGGTGCGGGAGTGGCCCCCGCGGCTGCGCCGTCGACGCGGACCGGACTCCGCTGCCACGGAGCCGGTCCCTGCTGCGAGGCCGCCGACGGCGGCCTCGCAGCAGGCCGGCTGGTGCTATGAGGAGTACAGCCCGAAGCTCGCCAGGTAGGCGATGACGACGGACAGCGGACCCGTGACGAGACGGGAGAAGAGAACGGCGGGGACGCCGATCTCGACCGTCTCGGGTTCGGCCTCGCCGAGGGCCAGGCCGACGGGGATGAAGTCGCAGCCGACCTGCGGGTTGATCGCGAAGAGCGCGGGCAGGGCGTACTGCGGCTGGATGTTGCCGGCCCCGATCCGCTCGCCGAGCAGGACGCCGACGATCTGGGCGATGACGGCGCCCGGGCCGAGCAGCGGCGAGAGCACGGGGATCGCGCAGAAGACCGAGATGAGCAGCAGGCCGGGCAGCGAGCCGGCGGCCGGCTCGATGAGGTGGGCGAGCTTGTCGCCGACCCCGGTCTTCTTGATGATGCCGACGATGACGCTGATGAACGCCATGAACGGCAGGATGTTGCGGATCACCATGTCGATGGTGTCGCGGCCCGCCTGGTAGAGGACGCCGACGACGCCACCCACCGACCGGCCGATCGTCACCAGGGTCTTGTTGATGGTCTCCATCAGGCCACCGCCTCCGCGTTCGCGGCGTCGCTCGCGGTGCGGCGCGCCATCATCCGAGCCGTGATGAACTCCGTGAGGACGCCACGGATGAAGATCACGACCATGCCGACGAGCAGGTAGCGCAGAGCCAGGTCACCGAGGGGCAGACCGAGCGTCTGGATACCGGCCGCGATGCCGAGGTAGACGAAGAGCTCGCCACCGTTGGCGTGCGGGAAGATGCCCGTGATGGGGTGGACGTACGAGACCGCCGAGTCGTAGAAGGCGGGCTTGTACCGCTCCGGGAGGAAGCGGCCCATCGTGTACGCCATCGGGTTCGTGAGGATGAACACCGAGAGCACCGGCAGGACGAGGTAGCGGATCGGGTAGTACTGCAGCCCGGGGCGGGCGGCCATCTCACCGACGCGGTCGATCCGGTCCGGACCGATCCAGCGGATGAGCGCGTTGACGGCCGTGAGCAGGACGATGAGGGTCGGGATGATGCCGGTCACGAGGCCGACGAAGTTCTCGCCACCGATCTTGAAGGTGTCGATGAACGCGTTCGCCCAGTTGGCGAGCACGCCCCAGAAACCCGAGGGCGGCGCGACCGTCGGTTCCGCCGCCACGAGGGCGGCAAGTGCCGAGAATGACATACTGACTCCTGGGGATCGGACGGCGACTGTGCCGTCACGTGGATCACTTTGGTCGTGGCTCCTAGGCGGGCTGTGCCTTCTCCTTTCCCTGCTCGACGCCTCCGGTGGGCTGCCACCCACCGGAGGCGTTCAACGTCTGGGCCGCCTGCCGGGCGGCCTGCCGCTCGATCGCGTCGATCCCGGGGATCGACGCGTCGCCGGCGAGCTTGCGGAGCGTGAGGCCGACGTAACGCTCGGCCTGCTTGCCGCGGGCGAACGTCGTGAGCCCCCGCAGGACGAGGGCGTCGACGACCCGGCCCTCCCTGGTCGCGAGCGCCACGTAGGCCTTGCGGCCGACGAGCCTGCGACCGCCGAGACCGACGGCGACCGTGCCGCGGCCCCGGAGCTGGTTCACCTGGGCGAGGAAGTCCTTGCTCTGCCGGGACGCGCTCCACAGCTGGAGCGCCATCGCCGCGGCGAGGGCCCCGAAGAACAGGCCGTACTCGATCACGTCGCGCTCCTTCCGTTGGCGGCCAGCGCCGCGACGGGGGACGTCGCCGCGACCGACCGGGGGGCCGGGCCGTGGGCGGCCAGCGAACGCTGCCCCACGCCCTCGGCACGCCGTGCCGCGCCCGCGGTCTCCGCGTTGAGCACCCCGCGCGCCGCGGCCGCGTCGCACACGAGGACGTCGACGAGCCGGCCGTGCAGGGCGGCGCGCAGGCCCTCGACCTTCTCCCGGCCGGCGGCGACGCCGACGACCGTGGGGATGTTGCGGACGTCGTCCAGGGTCACGGCGAGCACCCGGTCGTGGACCGCGCCGCGGACCTCACGGCCGTCGGCGTCGAAGAACCGGGCCGCGAGGTCGCCGACCGGCTGCGCCGTCTCGAACTCGGCGCGCTCGGCGTCGTCGAGGCGGATCGAGCGCAGGATCGCCGCGGACGAGCCCTGGCTCACCGTGCCGATCCCGACGACGGCGATGTCGGCGCGGCGGGCGAGCTCGAGCACCTTCTGCACGCTGGACTCGGCGAGCATCGCGTCGCGCGCGGTGGAGGACTCGAAGACCGCCGGCGCGTGCAGGTAGCGGTACTGCGCCCCGATCCGGGTCGCGAGCTCGCGGACGAGCTCCTGGCCGGTGATCTCGGACGCGACCGAGGACAGGCCCCCGACGAGCTGGACGACCTCGACGGACATCGGCGACTCGGCCTGGGCCGCCCAGACCACGGACTGGACCGATCTGCCCCACGAGAGGGCGAGCGTCATGCCGTCCTTGAGCTCGCTGCGCAGCCACTGCCACGCGAGGGCCCCGACCCGGTCGAGCGGGCGCATCCCCGGGTCGCTCGGGCGGACGGCGACGACGGCCGCCTCGAGCCCGAACCGCTGGACGAGGGCCCGCTCGAGCTCGGGGACGCGGCCGGCCGGGTCGTTGATCCGGATCTCGACGATGCCCTGCTCCTGGGCGGCCGTGAGCATCCGCGAGACGTTGGAACGGCTGGTGCCGAGCGCACGCGCCACGTCGTCCTGGGAGAGCCGCTGCTCGTAGTACAAGCGAGCGGCCCTGACCAGGAGGTCGGGGTCACGAGGGGCTGGCATCTGCACATCCGTTCGGTAGGGCTCATTTATGTGCACTAAAGCGTGTGGCCGCAGTCACAGTCAAGAGTGTTGCGAGGACATTTCCTGGCCGACCTCCGGACCCGTCGTCGCCCGGAGATCGACATCGTCGCGCGCTCGTCACCGACGGTGACCCTGCCCGGGCGCGCCGGTCCGCCGCGTCCCGATCGCCCCGCTCCTGAGCGGGGGCGACCGGGACGGCGTTCACGCACCGTGAAGGGCCTGTTTCACGCCGGCAGACGGCCTCCGACCGTGGTCAGGACGCGCGCCAGGACGTCGGTGCCGCGGGCCCAGGCGACCCCCGTCGCACTGATGCTCACGACTGTGCGGACGCCGAGGCCCTCGCCGACGGGGACGACGCGGTCCGCGGCGGCCCCGACCCCGACCGCGAGCGCCGCCGGGGCGACGACCTCGGCCGCGACCCGGTCGGCGTCCGGGACCACGACGACGACGGCGTCGGGCGGCGCCAGGAACGCGACGTCGACCCGGCCCTCGCGGGCCTGGGCGAGCCCGCGGGCCACGAGGTCCTCGAGGTCCGCCGGCGCGAGCGCCTGGGCCCCCGCGACGGTGAGGGTCACCGCACCCGCCGGGGTGGTCACGCGGACCCCGACCCGCGGCCTGGCCCGGACGGCGACGGGCCCGGCGTCCGCGAGCGCGGCCGCGACGCCGGCCACCACCCGCGCGAGGACCGCCACCTCGGACGGTGCGGGGCCCGCCTGCAACGTGACGTCCCGCCAGACGACCGCACCGGGGGTGGCGGCCTCCTCGGGGCGCGGCGCCAGCGCTGCCGCCCGCAGGGCCCACAGGGCGTCCGGGGACGCGTCGTGGGACGCCTCCTGCGGGGGCGGGGACACCGTCTGCGCCGCCGTGCCGGACGGCTGCACCGTGGCCGCCCCGGCGGGCGGCCCGCCAGGCACGACCGGAACCGCCGCCGGAACCGCCGCCGGCACCGCCGCGGACTGCGCCGCGAGCGCCGTCCGGACGTCCCCGAGCATGACCGCGCCCTTCGGCCCGGTACCGGCCACGGACGACAGGTCGAGCCCCTCGGCCGCGGCGAGCCGCCGGGCCCCGGGGATCGCGAGGACCGGGCCGGACGGCGCGGGCGCCGGCGGCGGACCGCCCCATGCCCTCGGCGCGGGCGCGGGTTCGACGGGCACCGAAGCGGGTCCACCGACGGGCTCGGCGACGGGCTCGGCAAAGGGTGTCGAGGCCGGCGCGGCGTCCGGTGCCCCGAAGAGGTCCTCGATGAGGCTGTCGGACTCGGTCTCGATCCACGCGAGCGGCGTCCCGACGGGCACCGAGT
Source organism: Kineosporia sp. R_H_3 (assembly GCF_002198675.1). Classification (GTDB taxonomy): domain Bacteria; phylum Actinomycetota; class Actinomycetes; order Actinomycetales; family Kineosporiaceae; genus R-H-3. The sequence goes on from NZ_MWLL01000088.1 coordinate 21,450, forward strand.
CGCCGACGTTGACGTCGATCTCGACGACCGTCCCCGTGGCCGGTGCCTCGACCTCCATGTCGACCTTGTCGGTGAGCACCTCGCAGACGACGTCCCCCTCGGCGACGACGTCCCCGACGGCGACCCGCCAGACCGTGAGCTCACCGGTCTCCATGGTCATCGACATCTTGGGCATCCGCAGGGGTGCCCGGTGCGCGACGGACATCAGCCGACCACCGCCAGCGCCCGGGCCGCGGCGACGACGTCGTCGACCTGCGGCACGACGGACCGCTCGAGCTGCGGCGCGTACGGGATCGGGGTGTCCAGGCCGCACAGCCGCTTCACCGGCGCGAGCAACCGGTAGAGCGACTCCGACTCCGCGATCCGGGCCGCGACCTCGCTCATGAAGCCGACGTGCCGCGGCGCCTCCTGGACGAGCAGCGCCCGTCCGGTCTCGTCGATCGCGCCGAGCACCGTCTCGGCGTCGAACGGCGTCAGGGTGCGGACGTCGACGACGGAGGCCGAGACGCCGTCCGCCTCGAGCCGGGCCGCCGCCTCGAGGCAGCGGCTCACCATGACGCCGGTCGCGACCATCGTCAGGTCGGTCCCCCGGCGCGGCACGGCGGCCTTGCCGATCGGCACCCGCACCGGCTCGACCGGGACCGGCCCGGACGTCTTGTAGAGCAGCTTGTGCTCGAGGACGACGACCGGGTCGGGGTCGTCGATCGCGGACAGCAGCAGGCCCTTGGCGTCCGCCGCGTTCGACGGCATGACGACCTTGAGGCCCGGGGTGTGCGCGAACCACGCCTCGAGGCTCTGCGAGTGCTGGCCCGCGGCACCGGTGCCGGAGCCGCCCGGCGCGCGCAGCACGAGCGGCACGTGCGCCGCGCCGCCGAGCATGAAGTGGATCTTCGCGGCCTGGTTGACGATCTGGTCCATCGCCTGGCACGTGAAGTCCGAGAACTGGATCTCGACGATCGGCAGCAGCCCGGACAGCGCCATCCCGACGCCGGCACCGACGATCCCCAGCTCGGAGATCGGGGTGTCCCGGACCCGCTCCCCGCCGAAGCGGCCGTGCAGGTCGCCCGAGACGCCGAACGCGCCGCCGTACACGCCGACGTCCTCGCCGAGCAGCACGACCCGGTCGTCGGCGGCCATCGCCTGGCCCATCGCCTCCCGGACGGCCTCGCTGTACGTGATGACCCGCTCGCCGGCGGTGGCGTCCGCGGGCGCGGAGCCCGCGACGTAGCCGAAGGCGGCCGGGGCCGCGGTGCCGTTGCTGTGCTCGACCGTGGCGGTCACTTCGACTCCTCCGTCGCGTCCAGGGCGGTGCCGAGCCCATGCGGCTCGACGGCCGGCGCACCGGCCACGTGCGAGCCGAGCGGCGCGGCGAACACCGCGGCCGCGGGGTCGGCGAGGAAGGCGCGCGGGTCGGCGTCCGGGGCCTGCATCGACCGGCGGACGGCGTCGCGCACCTCGTCACGGGCCTGCGTCCGCACGGCCTCGAGGTCCTCGACGGAGAGCGACCCGGCGTCGAGGATCTTGGCCTCGAAGTCGGCGATGGGGTCGTCGGCCCGCCACTGCTCGATCTCCTCGCGGGTGCGGTAGAGGTTCTTGTCGCTCTTGCTGTGGCCCTTCCAGCGGTACGTCATCGTCTCCAGCAGGGTCGGGCCGCCGCCGCTGCGGGCCCGGGCGACCGCCTCGGTCGCCGCGGCGAACACCGCCTCGACGTCGTTGCCGTCGACCCGCACGCCGGGGAACCCGTACGCGGCGGCGCGCTCGGCGACCGTCGCGACGTGCATCGACTTCTCGGTCGAGAAGCTCATCCCGTACTTGTTGTTCTCGCACACGAGGACGACGGGCAGCTGCCAGATCGCGGCGAGGTTCGCGGCCTCGTGGAAGGCGCCCTCGTTCGTCGCGCCGTCCCCGAAGAAGCACACGACGACGGCACCCGTGCCGCGCAGCTTCTGCGCGAGCGCCGAGCCGACGGCGATCGGGATGCCACCGCCGACGATGCCGTTCGCGCCGAGGTTGCCCTTGGCGACGTCCGCGATGTGCATCGAGCCGCCGCGGCCCCGGCAGTAGCCGGAGTCCTTCGCGAGCAGCTCGGCCATCATCGGCAGCAGGTCCGCGCCCTTGGCGATGCAGTGCCCGTGACCGCGGTGCGTCGAGGCGATGAGGTCGCCCTCGGCGAGCGCCGCGCAGACGCCGGTCGCGCTGGCCTCCTGGCCGATCGACAGGTGCATCGTCCCGTGCATCATGCCGCGGGCGAAGAGGTCGTCGACCGCCTCCTCGAAACGCCGGATCCGGTACATCGTCAGGAGCGCCTCGCGGGCCCAGCGCGGGTCCGCGGCGCCGGCGTCGGACGCCGCGGGCGCCTCTGCGAGCTCCGTCATGGATTCCTCCGTCATCGTTCCGTGCTGCGTCTGCACGAATGTGCTGATTGCATTCACGTTCGTGTGTATTGCAGCATGGTGACTCACGTCACGACAAGGCCACTGGCCCCGGGCCGGGAGGTCCGGGCAGGCCGATCGGCGGACGGCGCGCACACGTGTGAGCGCACCGTCACGTCGGTCCGGGCAGACCGTCACGCCGACGGGCTGGACGTGACGCCAGGATGTGCGAGAGTCGGGCCCCCCAGGTCCGTACCGGAGAGGAGCACGCAGTGCCGCAGCGCAGCGTTGTCATCGCGTCGAGCGTCGGGCTGCATGCCCGCCCCGCGGCGCTGTTCACCAAGGCCGCGGCCGGAGCCGGGATCCCGGTGACGATCCGCAAGGGCGACGGCGCCCCGGTGCCGGCCTCGAGCATCCTGTCGGTGCTCACGCTCAACGTCGGTCACGGCGACGAGGTGACGATCGAGGCCGAGGGCGCGAACGCCGACCAGGTCCTCGACGACCTCGTGACCCTGCTGGGGACCGACCACGACGCCTGATCGCGCGTCCGGCACCCTGGTCCCGTGACCCCTGCGTACCCGCTGCCCCGGACCGGGATCGGCGTCGACGTCCACGCGTTCGCCGATCCCGCGTCGGGGCGCCCGATGCGGATGGCCGGGCTCGACTGGCCCGGTGAGACCGGCCTGGCCGGGCACTCCGACGCGGACGCCGCGGCGCACGCCTGCTGCGACGCGCTGCTGTCCGCGGCCGGCCTCGGCGACCTCGGCAGCAACTTCGGCACGTCCGACCCGCGCTGGGCCGGGGCGCCCGGGGCCGCGCTGCTCGAGGAGACCGCGCGCCGGGTCCGGGCGGCCGGCTACGAGATCGGCAACGTCGCCGTCCAGGTCGTCGGCAACCGGCCGAAGATCGGGCCGCGACGGGCCGAGGCGCAGGCGGCGCTGTCCGCCGCGTGCGGTGCGCCGGTGACGGTGTCCGCGACGACGACCGACGGGCTGGGCCTCACCGGCCGCGGCGAGGGCGTCGCGGCGATCGCGACGGCGCTCGTCGTCCCGGTGGGCTGACCGGGCTCAGCGCGCGGGCGCCCGCTCGTCGTCGACGTCCGCACCGACGTGCAGCATCGCCTCGGCGAGGACGAGGTCGTCCGCCGTCCCGACCCGGAACACCTCACCGGGCGCGAGCACCGAGGAGAGCCGGCCGCCGCCGGTCTGCACGAGCCGCGGCAGGACGTCGGCGCCCGGGTCCCGCAGGTCGGCCTCGGTGGCCGCCTCGAGCGCGGCGACGAGCGCGCCGGCCCGGTAGGCCTGCGGGCTGTAGACCATCCGGAAGCCCTCGCGGTCGACGGTGGCCGTGACGACGTCGTCCTCGTCGACCCGCTTGAGCGTGTCGGTCACCGGCCGGACCGGGACGACGGCCGCGACCTGCTCCTGCGCGGCGCCGTCGAGCGCCGCGACGACCGCGCGGACGAGGGCCGCCGGCGCGAGCGGGAAGAGCGGGTCGTGGACGACGACCGTCGAGGCGGCGTCCGGCCGGCGGGCCCGCAGCGCCGCCCGCACCCGCAGCCCGGGCCCGTTCTCCTGCGCGGCGAGGACCTCGACCGGCACGTCGCCCGGCAGCCCCGCGACGAGCGCCCCGACCGGCTCGACGAGCGCGGGCGGGGTGACGACGACGACCGCGTCGACGACCCCGGAGCGCACGAGCGCCCCGACGGCCCGCCGCACGAGCGGCACCTCCCGCAGCGGGCGCAGCGCCGCGCACCCGGCGGGCGCCAGCCGGTCGTCGTGCCCGACCGGCACGATCCCCAGGGTCGTCACGTGAGCCGGGCGAAGACGAGCCTGCCGTTGGCGGTGACGAGCACGCTCGTCACCGTCGCACCGACCTCGGTGCCCACCCGCTCCCGCGACTTCTCCACGACGACCATTGTGCCGTCGTCCAGGTAGCCCACCGCCTGCCCGGCCTCCTTGCCCGGCCGGGTGAGCAGCACGCTCACCGTGTCGCCCGCGGTGACCGGCGGGCGCAGCGCGAGTGCGAGCGCGTGCAGGTTCATGACCCGGCAGCCGGACAGCGCCGCCGCCTTCGCGAGGTTCGTGTCGAGGGTCAGCAGCGCGGCCGGCCGGTCGAGGCACATCCGGACGAGCTTCGCGTCGACCTCGACGACCTCGGGCGCGAGGTCGGCGACGTACTCGACGTCGATGCTGCGCTCGCGGCGCAGCGCCTCGAGCGTCTCGAGGCCTCGCCGGCCCTTGGCGCGCCGCAGGTCGTCCCCGGCGTCCGCGAGCCCCTGCAGCTCGGCGACGACCGGCGCGCTGACGAGCATCGTGCCGTGGAGGAACCCCGCGCGGACGACGTCGAGCACCCGGCCGTCGATCGCGACCGACGTGTCGACCATCCGGGCCAGCGTCGCGACCGGGGCGACGTGCCCGTGGAGGCCGCCGATGCCGGCGCTCGGGCCGAGCAGGGACAGGACCCGCTCGCGCTGGGCCATCCCGACCCGGTAGCCGAGGGTGGCGACCGTGACGCAGACGAAGACGAACACCGGGATCGTCAGCGACGTCGACCCGACGAGGAGCATCGGCCAGGCCAGCCCGGCGGCGAGCAGGGTGCCGAGCACCGCGCCGGTGAGGCCGGCGAGCACCTGCTCGGCGGAGCGGCTGCGCAGCGCGCGCTCGGTCTGGGTCAGGGTGCGGCCGGTGAGCCGGCCGACGACGCCGCCGAGGACGTAGCCGAACGCGGCGCCGAGGATGATCCCGGTGCCCTCGGCGTCGAACGGGCCCATCCGCACCCGGTCGCTGTCGAGCCCGTGCGCGACCTGGTAGCCGACCCCCGCGAGGAACACGACGACGCAGAAGCGCAGCACCTCGACGACCACCGGCGGGACCCCCGACCCGAGGGGCTCGGCCGGCCGGCCGGCCGTCTCGGCCCCGGGGGCAGCCGCCTGGGCCGGAACGCGCGAGACGGCGCCCTCGTGGTCGAGGACGCCGTCCCGTGGCGCACCGATGTCGTGCGACTCAGACTCAGTTACAGAACGTGCGCGTGCGGTCACGCACTCAGGATGCCAGAACCTCGTCCAGGAGAGCCTCTGCCTTGTCCTCGTTCGTGTGCTCGGCGAGTGCGAGCTCCGACACGAGGATCTGGCGGGCCTTGGCGAGCATCCGCTTCTCACCGGCGGAGAGGCCACGGTCCTGGTCGCGGCGCCACAGGTCGCGGACGACCTCGGCCACCTTGATCACGTCACCGGAGGCGAGCTTCTCGAGGTTCGCCTTGTAGCGGCGCGACCAGTTGGTCGGCTCCTCCGCGTACGGCGCCCGGAGAACCTGGAAGACCTTGTCCAGCCCTTCCTGACCCACCACGTCACGGACGCCGACGAGGTCGACGTTCATGGCCGGTACTTCGATGGTGAGATCGCCCTGGGCGACCTTCAGGACCAGGTACTGACGCTCTTCCCCCTTGATGACCCTGGTCTTGATCTCCTCGATGAGTGCGGCCCCGTGATGGGGGTACACAACCGTCTCGCCGACCGTGAAAGCCATGTGGTCTTTTCCCCTTTCGCGACCTCTACCTTACCACGGCAGGGGGTGGACGTCACCGGGGCCGGGATCCGTTTGCGCAGGTCAGAGGCCTAATCGGCCTCACGGTGGGCCTTGACAGACCTCGGGGGGACGTGCTCCGCGCACGATCGGTCACGCGACTGCGCCACCTGAGGCGGGTCACGGGCGGCGGACGGATACTGCTGCAGTGACCGTGCCGGACGACGCGCGCACCCTCGAGGCGGACCGCGCCGTCTGGGTCGCCGAGGAGCGCCGGCGACGCCGCCGCAGACGGCTGCGCCGGCTCGTCCTGACCCGTCGCTGGGAGCGTTTCGGGCTCTCCGGGCCGATCCTCACGCTCTGCCTCCTGCTCACCGCCGGGGTCGGCTCGCTCGCGGTCGTCCTCGTCCCGCGTCCCCGGACCCCGCCGCCGGCCGCGGCGCCGCTGGCCGCCGTCCCACGGGTCGCCGTCCCGGCGGCGGACGCGCCCGCGCCGCCGGAGCCCGCCCCGGTCCTCGAGCGCGGCGGCGACATCCTCGGTCGCAGGCTGCCCGCCGCGGTGCTCACGGCGGACCTCGGCACGGTGACGACGGACGACGTCCGGCCCGCCGTGCTCCTGCTCGCCCCGGCGGACTGCGGCTGCGCACCGGCCGTACGCACGCTGTACGTGCAGGCCCGCGAGTTCCGGCTGAGCACGTGGCTCGTCGCGCCGGGAGGACGCGACGCCGCCTCGACGGCAGCGGCCCGGCGCGGCCTCGACGCCCTCGACGCGCAGGCGGCCGCCGGCGGGGCGCGCTGGGCCCTCGACCCGGACGACGTCCTCGCCCGCGGGACCCGCGCCCGCGGCCTCACCGTCGTCCTCGTCCGGCCGGACGGCACCGTCGCGGTCGTGCTCCGCGACGTCGCCCCGGACGGGCGCGGACTGCCTGCGATGGAGATCGCACTCGCCGCGCTCGCCCCTCGCCGGTGAGCGCCGCCCGGGCCGGTAGGCTGCGTGCCGACCCGGGCGAGGTCCGGGACAGCGCTCGCACGAAGGAGGCACGGCCCGTGACGTTCAGGACCGCATCGACGGCGGCCACCGTCCGACTCGCGGCTGCCGGCGTGGCCGTCGCCGCGGTGCTCACGGGGTGCTCGTTCACCAACCCGGCGACGATCGCGACGCCCTACGCGCCGAGCGACGGCACGGCGAGCACCATCGAGGACCCCGCCACGGGCGGCGTCGTCCGCCTGCGCAACTTCCTCCTCGTGACGAGCGAGGCCGGCGCCGCGGGTGTCGTGGCCGGCGCGATCGCCAACGAGGGCACCAAGCCCGTCACCGTCTCGCTCTCCGTGCAGGACGCGACCGGTGCGGCCGTCGGCCAGCCCGTCGACGTCGAGGTGACGCCCGGCACGCTGGCCCAGGTCGGCACCGGCGGCACCGCGCTCACCCTGCCCACGGTCCCGACCGGGCCCGGCACGAACCTGCGGATCAAGGCCTCGACGGGGGCCGGGTCCACGACATTCGCGCTGCCCGTGCTCGCCGCCTCCGGCCCGTACGCGACACTCACGCCGACGGCGACGCCCGAGGACTGACGCCTGCCGGGTCCGCCCGGAGAACGCCGCGAAGGCCGCACGAGGAGCTTCCTCGCGCGGCCTTCGTCGTCGTCCGGGGTAGGCCTACGGGCCTCAGCCGGTGCTCTCGAACTTGTAGCCGAGCCCGCGGACCGTCACGAGGTACTTGGGGTTGGCCGGGTCGGGCTCGATCTTGCTGCGCAGCCGCTTGACGTGGACGTCGAGCGTCTTGGTGTCGCCGACGTAGTCCGAGCCCCAGACCCGGTCGATGAGCTGCATCCGGGTCAGGACGCGGCCCGCGTTGCGCAGCAGGATCTCGAGCAGCTCGAACTCCTTGAGCGGCATCGCGACGGTCTGGTTGTCGACGGTGACGACGTGCCGCTCGACGTCCATCCGGACCGGGCCGGCCTCGATCGTCGCGGGTGCGAGCGACTCCGGTTCGGTGCCCCGGCGCAGGACGGCCCGGACCCGCGCCACGAGCTCGCGCGAGGAGTAGGGCTTCGTCACGTAGTCGTCGGCCCCGAGCTCGAGCCCGACGACCTTGTCGATCTCGCTGTCCTTGGCCGTGAGCATGATGACGGGGACGTTGCTCCGGGCGCGCAGCTGGCGGCACACCTCGGTCCCGGGCAGGCCCGGGAGCATGAGGTCGAGCAGGACGAGATCGGCGCCGTGGCGGTCGAACTCCGCCAGGGCGGCCGGGCCGTCGTCGGCGACGGCCACCTCGTAGCCCTCCTTGCGCAGGAGGTACGACAGCGGGTCGCTGAACGACTCCTCGTCCTCGACCACGAGGATGCGGGTCACAGTGCGGCTCCCCTCGGTTCTGCGTGCGCGCCGTCGTGGTCGGGGCGCGCGGTGGTGACGTGCGACGGGTCCGTCGCGACGTAGGTGTCGGCCGGGGGTTCCCCCTGCGCGACGGCGTCCGGCAGGCGCAGGGTGAAGGTCGAGCCCTCACCCTCCACGCTCCAGACGGTGACCTCGCCGCCGTGGTTGGCGGCGACGTGCTTGACGATCGACAGGCCGAGACCGGTGCCGCCGGTGGCCCGCGAGCGGGCCGGGTCGACGCGGTAGAACCGCTCGAAGATCCGGGCCTGCTCGGCCGGCGGGATCCCGATGCCCTGGTCGCTCACGGCGACCTCGACGAGGCCGTCGACCCGCCGGACGGCGACCCCGACGCGGGTCATCTCCGGCGAGTAGGCGATCGCATTGTCGATGAGGTTGCGGACGGCGGTCACGAGGAGGTTGTCGTCACCGAAGACGACCCCGCCGTCGTCCCCGCCGGTGACGACCTCGATCCGCTTGGCCTGGGCCGCGAGCCGGCACCGGTCGACGGCGTCGGCGATGATCTCGTCGACGTCGCACGGCTCGGGCGGGTGCGTGGCGTCGGCGACCTGCAGCCGGGAGAGGTCGATGATCTCCTGCACGAGCGTGGACAGCCGCATGGACTCGCGCTGCATCCGCTCGGAGAAGTGCTGGACGGCGTCCGGGTCGTCGGAGGCGTCGTGGACCGCCTCGGCGAGCAGGTGCAGCGCGCCGATCGGGGTCTTCAGCTCGTGGCTGACGTTCGCGACGAAGTCCCGGCGGATCTCCTCGACGCGGCGGGCCTCGGTGCGGTCCTCGACGAGCACGAGGACGTGCTCCGGGCCGAGCGGGGCGACCCGGGCGTGGACGACGAGCCGGGCCCGCCCGAGCGGGCCCCGGGCAAGCTCGAGCTCGCGCTCGCGGACCAGGCCGAAGCGGCGGGCCTCGGCGGCCATCTCGCGCAGCTCGGCGTGGACGATGTCGTGCCCGCGGACGAGGCCGAACGCGTACGCCGCCGGGCTGGCCTTGACGACGCCGTCCGCGGTGTCGAGGACGACGGCCGCCGACCGCAGCACGGAGAGCACCTCCCCGACGCCCGGCGGCAGCTCGGGCTCGGGCAGGCTGGCCAGGCCGAGCCGCTCGGTCTCGCTGATCCGGAACGCGAAGACGGCCAGGGCGCCGACCAGGAGGCCGACGAGCCCGGCGAGCACCGCCGCCGCAGACGCGTCCACGTCGTTCAGCGTAGGGCCGGATCCGGCCGGCGGAAGGCCACGGGCGGCCGACCGGGTGATCCCTTCGCCGCGAGTTCACCTTGCGGCCGGGACCCGTTCAACCCCCGCTCCCGCCCGCCTGCCACCGTTCACCGGGGCGCCGCCGTGGGGTCGGGGGCCGCATGTCGTCCCGCGGGTCGTCGCCGCAGGTCAGCCGTAGTCAGCAGCAGTCAGCCGTAGTTCAGAACCGTCGAGGAGACACCAGCGATGCGAGAGCACTTCCACGGCGAGCTGGCCGTGCTGTCCGAGGGCATGGTCGAGATGACCCGGCTCGTGGGGTCCGCGATCGCCCGCGGCACGACCGCTCTCCTGGACGCCGACCTCGGCCTGGCCGAGAGCGTCATCGCGGCGGACGAGCAGATCGACGCCCTCCAGATCGACCTCGAGGAGCGGTCCTTCGGCCTCATCGCCCGGCAGCAGCCGGTCGCGACCGACCTGCGGGTCATCATCACCGGGCTGCGGATGACCGCCGACCTGGAGCGGATGGGCGACCTCGCCCGGCACGTCGCCAAGCTCGCCCGGATGCGCTACCCCGGGTCGGCGATCCCCGCCGAGCTGCGCGGCACGATCGTCGAGATGGGCCAGGTCGCCGAGCGCGTCGTCGCGAAGACCGGTTCGGTCATCGCGACCCGCGACCTCACGCTCGCCGCCGAGCTCGAGACGGACGACGACGCGATGGACCAGCTGCACCGCACGCTGTTCGCGGTGCTGCTGTCGCCCGACTGGGAGCACGGCATCGAGACCGCGATCGACGTCACGCTCTGCGGGCGGTACTACGAGCGCTTCGCCGACCACGCGGTGTCGGTCGCGCGCCGCGTCGTCTACCTCGTGACGGGCGAGCGCCCGCACGTGACGTCGTCCGAGCACCAGACCGGCCTGCGCCCCGCCTGACCCCGTCACCCTCCCCGCGAGTTACCAGCGCGTATGACCCATCTAGCGGGTCATACGCGCTAGTAGCTGCTGGGGACGGGGTGGGTCAGCGGCCCTGGTTGGCGACGGCTGCGGCGGCGGCCGCGGCGGCCTCGGGGTCGAGGTAGGTGCCTCCGGGCACGGTCGGCGCGAGGTTCTCGTCGAGCTCGTAGACCAGGGGCATGCCGGTCGGGATGTTCAGGCCGGCGATCGCCTCGTCGCTGATGCCGTCGAGGTGCTTGACGAGCGCGCGCAGCGAGTTGCCGTGCGCCGCGACGAGCACGACCTTGCCCGCGCGCAGGTCCGGGACGATGTCGGTGTCCCAGTAGGGCAGCATCCGGACGACGACGTCCTTGAGGCACTCGCTCGCGGGCATGTCCGCGCCGAGGCCGGCGTACCGCGGGTCGCCCGCCTGGCTGAACTCGTCGCCGTCCTCGATGGGCGGCGGCGGGACGTCGTACGAGCGGCGCCAGAGCATGAACTGCTCCTCGCCGTACGTGTCGAGCGTCTGCTTCTTGTCCTTGCCCTGGAGCGCGCCGTAGTGCCGCTCGTTGAGGCGCCAGTGCCGCTTGACGGGGATCCAGTGCCGGTCCGCGGCGTCGAGCGCGAGGTTCGCGGTCGTGATGGCGCGGCGCAGCAGCGAGGTGTGGACGACGTCCGGCAGGACGCCGGCCTCGGTGAGGAGCCGGCCACCGGCCTCGGCCTCGGCGCGGCCCTTGTCCGACAGCGGGACGTCGACCCAGCCGGTGAAGAGGTTCTTCGCGTTCCAGTCGCTCTCGCCGTGGCGGAGCAGGACGAGCGTGTAGGTCATGCGGGAAAGGCTAGTGGGCCGCGGCAGGGCCCTCGGGGGCCGTCCGGTCCTCGGAACCCGGCGCCTGCGACGGCTGCTCCGACGACGGCTCCGACGACGGCTCCGACGACGGCTCGAGCAGATGCCGGAACGCCTCGAGGTTGTGCGTCGGCTCGCCGCGCGACACCCGCCACGCCCACTCCCGCTTCATCGAGCTGACGAAGCCGATCGCGAGGAGCTCGTTGAAGGCCCCGTCGGACGCCGTGAGCACCGCACCGAGGAGCCGGTCGAGCTCGTCCTCGGTGACGGCGTCGACGGGCAGCCGGCCGACGACGAAGACGTCCCCGGCGGGGTCGAGGGCGAAGGCGATGCCGGGCAGGCGCAGGTTGCGCCGCAGGAGCCAGCGGTAGAACTCCTCGTGGTTCTCGTCCGGGCGGCGGACGACGAACGCCGACGCGGTGAGCGCGGCGTCACCGACGAGGATCGAGACGGCCGTGCGCAGCTTCGCCTCACCGGGCAGGACGACGACGACCTCGCCGGGGCGGGCCCCGAGGTCCGACTCGACCCCGGCGCCCGCGACCCAGGCGTGCACCGCGGCCTCGGCGCGCTCGCGGGGCGACATCCCGTCGGTCACGGCGCCACGGCCAGGCCGCTGCCCAGACCCGCCAGCGCCGGCCCGGCGGGCACGAGGAGCGGCCCGGAACCGGCGCCCAGCGGGGCCCGGAGCAGGTTGCGGTGCCGGTCGACGGCCTCGGCGTACGCCTCGAGCGTGCGGTCGACGGTCGCCTCCCAGCTGAACCGGCTCGCGTGCAGCACCGCGGCGGCCGCCATCGCGTCCCGGCGCGGCCGGTCGGCGAGCAGACCGCCGAGCACCCGGGCCCAGTCGAGCGGGTCGTGCCCGTCGACGAGGAGCCCGCTCACGCCGTCCGACACGGCGGTGGGCAGCCCGCCGACCGCGGCGGCGACGACCGGCGAGCCGCAGGCCTGCGCCTCGACGGCGACCAGCCCGAACGACTCGTTGTACGACGGCACGGTGACGACGTCGGCCGCCCGGTACCAGTGCGCGAGCAGCGCCCGCGGGGCCGGCGGGTGGAACGTCACGACGCCGCCGAGGCCCAGGTCGGCGACGAGCCGCTGGAGCTCCTCGGGGCGGTCGAGCCCGCTGCCGCTCGGGCCGCCGACGATCGCGACCTGGAGCGGGCGGGCCACGCCGCCGGCGGCCCGCTCGCGGACCAGGTGCGCGGCGGCCCGCACGAGCACGTCGGGCGCCTTGAGCGGCTGGATCCGGCCGACGAAGAGCAGCAGGTCGGCGTCCTGCGGGACGCCGAGGCGCCGCCGGGCCGCGGCGCGGCCGTCCGGGCCCCCTGGGGTGAAGACGTCGAGGTCGACCCCGGGCGGGACGACGGAGACGCGCTCGGGGCGGGCGCCGTAGAGCTCGACGAGCTGGCGGGCCTCGTCGTCGGTGTTCGCGACGAGCCCGTCGGCGGCGTCGACGACCTGCTCCTCGCCGATGACGCGGACGGCCGGCTCGGGCCGGTCGCCGTCCGCGAGCATGGCGTTCTTCACCTTGGCCATGGTGTGCATCGTGTGGACGAGCGGGGTGCACCAGCGGTCGGCGGCGAGCCAGCCGACCTGGCCGGAGAGCCAGTAGTGCGAGTGCACGAGGTCGTACCAGCCCGGCTCGCGGCGGGCCTCGACGCGCATGACGCCCGCGGTGAACGCGCAGAGCTGGCCGGGCAGGTCGTCCTTCGACAGCCCCTCGAACGGGCCGGCGGTGACGTGCCGGACGAGCACGCCCGGCGCCAGCTCGGTGACCGGCTCGGCACCGCTCGACGTGGCCCGGGTGAAGATCTCGACCTCGGTGCCGCGGGCCGCCAGCCGGCGGGCGGTCTCGACGATGTAGACGTTCATCCCGCCGGCGTCACCCGTGCCGGGCTGCTCGAGCGGCGAGGTGTGCACCGTGAGCATCGCGACCCGGCGCGGCGTGCGGTCACGCCCGGCGCGGCCGGACAGCCCTCTGCCGGGCACGGCGGTCGGGGACACTCGCGGCTCCTTCGTCGGCGGCACGTCGCGCGGGGCCACCCGGCCCCTCTCGCCGCAGGGTGCGAACGCGCCCGGCGGCCGATTGCTTCCGCACCGGCTGCTGCACCCGGACCCGTCGTGCGCCCGGGCCCGGGCGTCCGGGCCCGGTTCCTGCTGCCGACGCTAGCGCGGCGCACCGACGGGCACCTCGTCGAACCGGTCCCTGGGCCCGGACGAGTCGCCACGATCCGGGGCATCTCCCCCGCGGACGTCGCCGATCTCACGCGTGCGCGAGCCGCGGGGCCCGCCCCTAGGCTTGCCGTCGTGGCGCGCGCCGGCAGGCCGACCCGTCCGGTCGGCACCATCACCCGCGGCACGACCAACCCCAACCGGCTGCGCCGCGTCGACCGCTGGCTCGCCGGCCCCCAGGCCTGGCGGCTGCGCCGGGCCGCCGACCCCGTCGTCGTCGACCTCGGTTACGGCGCGACCCCGGTGACCGCGGTCGAGCTGCGGGACCGGCTGCGCGCCGTCCGGGCCGACGTCGAGGTCGTCGGCGTCGAGATCGACCCGGTGCGGGTCACGGCCGCGCTGCCGCTGGCGGGTGACGGTCTGTCGTTCGCCCTCGGGGGCTTCGAGGTGCCGCTGCCCGGCGGCCGCCGGCCGGTCGTCGTCCGGGCCTTCAACGTGCTGCGGCAGTACGACGAGGCGGACGTCGCGGGGGCCTGGTCCGCGGTCCGGGAGCGGCTCGCCCCCGGCGGGCTGCTCGTCGACGGCACGTGCGACGAGATCGGCCGGCGCGCCGCCTGGGTCGCCGTGACCGCCGAGGACGGCCCGGTCTCGCTGACGCTCTCCCTGCGTTTCGGCGCCTTCGAGCGCCCGTCGGACGTCGCGGAGCGGCTGCCGAAGGTCCTCATCCACCGCAACGTCCCCGGCGAGCGGGTGCACGACGCGCTCGGGGCGCTCGACGCGGCGTGGGCCCGCGCCGCCCACCGGGCGACGTTCGGGGCCCGGCAGCGCTGGGTCGAGACCGCACGGACGCTGCGGGCCGAGGGCTGGCCGGTCCTCGACGGACCGTCCCGCTGGCGGCTCGGGGAGCTCACGCTGGCGTGGGACGCCGTCCGGCCGGACCAGGTGCCGGGGCGGACCAGCGGCTAGATCTGGTACTCCCCCGGCACCTCGTCGATGAGCTGGTTCATCTCCATCGCGGGCCGGTCGCAGCCCCCGTGCCCGACGACCCGGGCCGGGACGCCGACGGCGGTCGAGCGCGGCGGCACCGGCTTGAGGACGACGCTGCCGGCGCCGATCCGGCTGTACTCGCCGATCTCGGTGTTGCCGAGGACCTTCGCGCCGGCCCCGATCATGACCCCGCGCCGGACCTTCGGGTGCCGGTCGCCGGACTCCTTGCCGGTGCCGCCGAGGGTGACGCCCTGCAGGAGCGAGACGTCGTCCTCGACGACGGCGGTCTCGCCGATGACGACCCCGGTGCCGTGGTCGATCATGACCCCGCAGCCGATCCGGGCCGCCGGGTGGATGTCGACCCCGAACACCTCGGAGATCCGGCTCTGGAAGTGGAAGGCCAGCGCCGTGCGGTCCTTGCCCCACAGCCAGTGCGTCACGCGGTACGCCTGGAGCGAGTGGAAGCCCTTGAAGAAGAGGAACGGCTCGACGAGCGTGCGGACGGCGGGGTCGCGGTCGTAGATCGCCGACAGGTCCCGGCGGACGTGCTCGCCGAGCATCTCGTCGTCCTCGAACGCCTCGTCGAAGACCTGGTGCACCTGGAGCGCACCGACGTCGTCGTTCGCGAGCTTGTGCGCGAGGTGGTAGCTGAGCGCCCGCTCCATCCGGTCGTGCCCGAGGATCGTCGCGTGGACGAAGCTGGCGAGCACCGGCTCGCCCGCCGCCATCCGGGTGGCGTCGTCCCGCAGCCGCGCCCAGATCGGGTCACGGACCACGGAGGGGACGACGGAGATCGCGCGGTCGGCCATGCTCCGAGGGTAAGCCGACCGCCCCCGCCCCGGCGACCCGCGCCCCACGACGGCGCCCGCCGCCCACCGCTCATGCTCGCGGTGGGTACCGCTCCACGGCTCCCGGAGCGCCCTGAACGGTACGCACCGCGAGCACGGGCGGCAGGCGGGATCGGTGTGCCGGGCTCAGGGCTCGAGCACGACCTTGCCCCGGACCCGGCCGGAGCCGACCCGGCGGACGGCGTCGGCGGCGTCCGCGAGCGGGTAGGTCGCGTCGACGACCGGGCGCAGCGCCCCGGCCTCGACCCGCTCGGTGAGCAGGGCGAGCGACCGGGTGCTCGTCACCGAGGCGAGCGGTGCGAGCCGCTGCCGGACGAACGGGTTGAGCAGCAGGGCACGCAGCTGACGGCTGAAGCCGCCGAGCGGGCCGCCCTTGCCCTCGCCGCCGACGAGGACGGCTGCCCCGGTCGGCGTGAGCAGAGCCCGTAGCCGGCGCAGGGACCGGTTGCCGGCGGTGTCGACGACGACGTCGAACGACCTGTCCGCCTGCGCCGCAACGGGTCCGGCGTCGAAGACCGCCCGGTCGACGACCTCGTCGGCGCCGAGCGCCCGGACGTGGTCGGCCTTGTCCGCACCGCAGACGCCGGTGACGTGCGCACCGGCGGCCTTCGCGAGCTGGACGACCAGGCTGCCGACACCGCCGCCCGCACCGAGCACGAGCACCCGCCTACCCGGCGCGACCGCGCCCTCCCCGGCCGCGCGGACCGCGAGCACCGCCGTCACGCCGCTCACCGCGAGTGCGGCGGCCTCGGCGAAGGACAGCCCGGAGGGCTTGGTGTGCAACGACTTCGCGGCACCGAGCGCCTTCTGCGCGAACGAGCCGCGGACGACGCCGTAGACCTCGTCGCCGACGCGGAAGCCGGTGACCCGCTCACCGACCGCCTCGACGACGCCGGCGGCCTCGAGCCCCGGCGTGCGCTGCCGCGGGCGGCGCAGGCCGGTGGCGACCCGCACCCCCTTCGGCAGACCGGTCACGAGGTGCCAGGCGCCGCGGTCGACGCCGGCGGCACGGACGGCGACGAGCACGTCGTCCGGGCCGGGTCGCGGGACGGCGACGTCCTCGACGGCGAGCGCGCGGCCGAGCGCGTCGCCGTCGGCATAGGCGTTCTGCACCAGGGCTTTCATCGTGGCGGGCGGAGCGCTCATGAGGGGTCCTCGGGATAGTGGAAGACGGCGTCGAGCGGGACGCCGAAGGCACGGGCGATCTGGAACGCGACCTCGAGCGACGGGCTGTACCGGCCCTGCTCGATCGCGATGAGGGTCTGCCGGGTGACGCCGATCCGGTCGGCGAGCTGGGCCTGGGTCATCTCGCCGTGACTGAAGCGCAGCGCCCGGATCGAGTTCGTGACCCGCGTCGGCCTCACCACGGCAGGCCCACGCGGTACATGACGACCTTGGCGACCGACCCGACGACGGCCGAGAGCACGAACCCGAGGTAGATCGCGTTGGCGATCCAGAACGGGTGCTGCTCGGCGAGCGCGAGGAGCATCGCCGTGACGGCGCCGATGACGAGGAAGGCCTGGCCGACCTGGTCCCCGAGACGGCCGATCTCGGCGTCCCGGTCGTCCGTCGTCCGCGGGTCCCGCGGCCGCAGGACGCCGAGCGCGACCTCGACGGCGACGTTCGCCACGATCGCGCCGCCGACCGACCACAGGAGCGCCCCGGCGTAGGGGACGCCGGGCAGCGACACCCCGTCGCCGAGCCGCCCCAGGACGACCACGACGTACGCGGCGTAGGCGAGCACGGCGACGACGAGCATCGTCCACGCGCGCTTCTCGAGGAAGGTCATGACGGTCCTCCGGACGGGTCCGACCCTGCGATGTACAGAATCTTTGACATCTCGAAGGTAAAGCAGAGTGGACACGAGGTCAAGAATTCTTTACATGCCGTCGCTGACGAAGCCCCCTTGCGAGGAGGGCGCGACCGGTCAGACCTCGAGAACGAGCGTGAAGGGACCGTCGTTGACGAGCTCGACGGCCATGTCGGCCCCGAACCGGCCGCGCGCGACCTCGAGCCCGAGGTCGGCGACCGCGGCGGCGAAGGCGTCGACGAGCGGTTCGGCGACCGGGCCGGGCGCGGCGTCGACCCACGACGGCCGGCGGCCCTTGCGCGTGTCGCCGTAGAGGGTGAACTGGCTGACGACGAGGACGGCGGCCCCGACGTCGAGCGCGGACGCCTCGTCGGCGCGACCGGTCCCCGAGGCGCTGCCGTCGGGGTCGCGCATGATCCGCAGGTCGCACACCTTGCGCGCGAGGCGCTGCGCGGTCTGCGCGGTGTCGGCGT
This sequence comes from Kineosporia sp. R_H_3, assembly GCF_002198675.1. Taxonomy (GTDB): domain Bacteria; phylum Actinomycetota; class Actinomycetes; order Actinomycetales; family Kineosporiaceae; genus R-H-3. The sequence goes on from NZ_MWLL01000088.1 coordinate 38,994, forward strand.
GGGTCACGCCGACGAGCACCGCCAGGCCCGGCCGGGAGATCTCCCCGACGACCTCGCCCGCGACCGTGACGCACGCACGGGAGACCCGCTGGACGACGACCCTCACGCCCCGCTCCCCTCGCGGCCGTACCCGGGGCCGCGCATCAGAACGCGACCTCGACGACCCCGACCTCCCGGCCGTGCCCGAGCACCGGCACGTGCGCGAGCGCGTCGAGCGCCGCGCCGTCCACGCCGTCGGCCCCGTCCTCGACGCCGAGCCGGCGCAGCAGCGCGACGAGGGTCTGCACCCGGGCCCGGTCGGAGCCGTCGGCGACCTTGACCGCGACCGCGCGACCGTCGGGCAGCGCCGCCGCGTAGACCGCCTCGGCGCCGTCCTTGGCGACGAGCCCGGGGACGGCGCGGAGCACGGCGGTGACGTCGCGGCCGGTGCCGCCGAGCCACTCCGGATGCGTCCGGACGGCGTCCGCGACACGCGCCTCGGGGGTCCCGGCCGGGGCCGTCGAGATCCGCGCGAACGCGCGCGCGAGCCCGACGGTCGAGATGGCGAGCACCGGTGCCCCGCAGCCGTCGACGCCGGTCGCGGCGACGGCCTCGCCGGCGAGGTCGGCGACCGTCGCCGCGATCGTGGTCTGCAGCGGGTGCACGGGGTCGAGGTAGGTGTCGAGCGGCCAGTCGTTCTCCGCGCACGTCGCGAGCATCGCCGCGTGCTTGCCGGAGCAGTTCTGCGCCTGCGCCGTCGGCGCCCTGCCGGCGACCTGCCAGGCGAGCCGGTCGACCTCGTCCAGCGGCAGGTCGGCGGTGTTCCGCAACGCGTCGACGGTGAGGCCGGCGGCACCGAGCACGCGCGCGACGCCGTCCTGGTGGTACCGCTCGCCGGAGTGGCTGGACGCCGCGAGCGCGAGCAGGTGCCCGTCGAGCCGCAGCCCCGCGCGGAGCATCGCGACGGCCTGCATCGGCTTGTTCGACGACCGCGGGAAGATCGGCGCGGTGACGTCCCCGACGGCGGCGACGACCGCGCCGGCCGGGTCGAGCGCCACCGCGGTCCCGCGGTGCTCCCCCTCGACGAACCCGGAACGGACGACGCGTGCGAGGAGGCCGTAGGTCACGCGCGGAGCCTACTGGCGACGCCCGCGCGCCCCGGCCGGCAGGTCAGGGCCGGGGTCAGGAGCCGGTACCGACCGGCACACCGCCGGCCGCGTAGCGCCGGGCGATCTCCGCGGTCAGCGCGTCGACGACGCCCTGCACCTCGCGCCGCACCCGGCTGACCCGGGCTTCTACGTCGACGAGCTTCGCGACCGCCGCGGCGAGCGCCTCGTCCGACATGTCGTCGGTCGCCGAGCCGCCGACGTCCGCGACGGCCCGCTCGGCCTCGCGGCGGTGCTCACCGATCCGGCTGGGCTCGGAGACCGTGTGGCGGCCCATCCCGTGGTCCTGCCGGCGCTCGTCGGCCAGCACGAGGGACAGCGCCTTGACGATCTCCTCGTCGGTGCGCGGGTGCCCGGACATCGGCCCGTCACCGCGGCGCGCCGCCTGCTCGGCCCGCAGGATGTCGATCCGGCCCTGGAGCAGCCGCCGCGCGTACGACAGGTCGGTCTCCTCCTGGTCCGCCTCGGCACGGCGGGCCCGGATGTCGTCGAGGTCGAGACCGTCGAGACCGGCCACGAAGTCGGGTGCGAGCACCCGGTCGACACGGCGCCGCCCGCCGGGCAGGTAGTCCGTCATCGTCTCTCCTGAACGCTCGCGTGCCGGGGAGGTCACGACCTCCCCGGTCTTCCGGCACCAAACCTACCGCCCATCATGCACGCATGACGCCGGATAGTGACGGCTCGCTTACTCAGAAGTACCCAAGAAGTCGGTGAGGACCTCCCGCAGCCGGTCCCGCCCGGTCCAGAGCACCCCGCCCGGCGGCAGCACGACGAGCTCCGCGGCCGGCAGCGCGGCCGCGAGCCGGCGGGCCCCGTCGACCGGGTGGACGTCGTCCCCCTCCTGGGCGAGGACGAGCACCGGCAGCCGGACGGCGGCCAGCACGGCCGGGGCGGTGTCCAGGTCCGCGAGCGGCGCGGCACCGGCGAACGCGCGGAGCACGGGCGGCAGCCCCGGCCCGACGATCTCGGCGGCCCGCCGCCGGGCCCACAGCCCCACCGACGGCAGCCGCCGGACGGCCTCGGGCTGCTGGTCGCGCAGGAGCGCCGCGGCCCGGACGGCGTCCCGCGCCTCGAGCGCGTCGGCGAGGTCGAGCAGCCGCAACCGGCCCGGGTCCTGCTCCGGCGCCGGGTCGTGGAGCGCCGCGGGCAGCGCGAGGACGACCCGCTCGTACGGCAGGGGCGCACCGTCAGCGGCCGCCCCGGCGAGCGAGCGCAGCAGGGCGCCGGCGCCGAGACTCACCCCGAGCGCGCGGGTCGCCCCGGTCGCCGACCGGACCGCCTCGACCTCGGCCGCGAGGTCCGCGTAGGTGCCGGGCCCGTCGGGCGGGACGACGGTGCCGCCGTGCCCGCGCAGGTGGGGCAGCACCTTCGTGCCGGGCAGCCCGGAGCCGAACGGACGGGTCTGGGCGACGGAGCCGGCCAGACCGTGCACGAGGAGGGTGACCGGGGAGCCGGTCCCGGTGACGAGGTACTCGACCGGGCCGGACGCCGCGGCTGTGACGAGGTAGCCGGGGGCGGCCGGGGCGGCCGCCCCCGGCTACCTCGTCA
>NZ_MWLL01000089.1 GCF_002198675.1 Kineosporia sp. R_H_3
ATCTACACGACCGAGCTGCTGACCAAGGGCGTCCTGTTCGTCGTCGGCGGCGTCGTCATGGCCGCGGCGGTCTTCGCCAGCCTGACGATCGCCTACCGGGCCCGGCCGGTCTACGCCCCCGTCTCGACGGAGCAGGCGAGCCTGGACCGCTACCGCGACTCGATCGAGCCGCTGCGCCGGGTCGTCGTCGCGGGGGTCCCGCTCGCGCTCGGCCTGTTCGCCGGCTCGGCCGCGAGCCAGCAGTGGCAGACGTTCCTCCTGTGGTGGAACCGGGAGCCGTTCGGCCAGCGCGACGAGCAGTTCGGGATGGACATCGGCTTCTTCGTCTTCACCCTGCCGTGGCTGCAGTTCCTCACCGGTTTCCTCACCGCGGTCGTGTTCCTCGCGTCCCTGTCGGCGGTCGTCACGCACTACCTCTACGGCGGGATCCGGCTGCAGGGCACCGGCTCGCGCTTCACCGATGCCGCGCGGATCCACCTCGCGACGCTGGCAGCGGTCTTCCTCCTGCTGCGCGGCGTCGACTACTGGCTCGGCCGGTTCGCGCTGACGACGAAGGAGTCGGGGCTCATCACGGGCCTGCGCTACACCGACGCCAACGCCGTCCTCATCGCGCGCGGGGTGCTCGCCGGCATCGCGATCATCGTCGCGGTGCTCTTCGTCGTGGCCGCGATCGTCGACCGGTTCCGGATGCTCCCGCTCTACGGTGTCGTCCTGCTCGTCCTCAGTGCGATCGTCGTCGGCGGCATCTACCCGGCCGTCGTCCAGCGCTTCCAGGTGAAGCCGAACGAGCGCACCAAGGAAGCCGCGTACATCGCGAAGAACATCAAGGCGACCAAGGCGGCCTACGGGCTGGAGGGCGTCGAGAAGACGCAGTACAACGCGCAGACGCAGGCGACGCCCGACAAGCTGCGCCAGGACGCGGGCCTCATCCCGGGCATCCGGCTCATCGACCCGTACATCGTGTCCGACGCGTTCAGCCAGCTCGAGCAGAAGGCGCAGTACTACTCGTTCCCCGCGGCCCTGGACGTGGACCGGTACACGATCGACGGCACCCGCCGCGACACCGTGACGGCCGTGCGCGAGCTCGACCTCGCCGAGGCGCCCACGACCCAGCGCAACTGGATCAACGACCACATCGTGTACACCCACGGCTACGGCCTGGTCGCGGCCTACGGGAACCAGCGCACCGACAACGGCCGGCCGGTCTTCTTCCAGAGCGGCTTCCCGAACGCCTTCAACGGCAAGGACTACCAGCCGCGCGTGTACTTCGGTGAGAAGTCGCCCGACTACTCGATCGTCGGTGCGCCGAGCACGGCGCCCCCGCAGGAGTTCGACTCGCCGGAGTCGACGACCTCGACGAACGGCGCGAGCTACACGTACACCGGCACGGGCGGCGTCCCGATCGGCTCGTTCGTCAACCGGCTGCTATACGCGACGAAGTTCCGCGACCAGAACATCCTGCTCTCAGGCTCGATCAACGACCGCTCGCGCATCCTCTACGACCGCACGCCGCGGCAGCGCGTCGAGAAGGCGGCCCCGTTCCTCACCCTCGACGGCGACCCGTACCCGAGCGTCGTCGACGGCAAGATCGTGTGGATCGTCGACGCGTACACGACGACCGACAAGTACCCCTACTCGAAGTCGACGATCCTCGCGGACGCCACCGAGGACGCGCTGACCGGGGCGACGAACGTCGTCCCGCTCGGGGCCAAGCGGGTCAACTACATGCGCAACTCCGTCAAGGCGACCGTCGACGCCTACGACGGCACCGTGACGCTGTACGCGTGGGACGACAAGGACCCGATCCTCAAGACGTGGATGAAGGTCTTCCCGGGCAAGGTGCAGCCGATGAGCCGGATCAGCGCCGACCTCATGTCGCACCTGCGGTACCCGGAGGACCTCTTCAAGGTCCAGCGCCAGCTGCTCGGCCGCTACCACGTGACCGACCCCGGCGTGTTCTTCTCCCAGAGCGAGCTCTGGACGGTGCCGCGCGACCCGACCCGGGACAGCCAGACGACGGCCGGGTTCCAGCCGCCGTACTTCCTCACGCTGCAGATGCCGGACCAGGAGGCGCCCGCGTTCTCGCTCACGTCGGCGTACATCCCGGCGACGGGGCAGTCGAACCAGCGGAACAACCTCACCGGCTTCCTCGCGGTCGACGCGGACGCCGGCACCCAGGCCGGTGAACGCAGGTCCGGCTACGGCACGCTGCGGCTGCTCGAGCTCCCGGACGACGTCGTCGTCCAGGGCCCGGCGCAGGTCCAGCAGGCCTTCCGTGCCGACACCGGGATCAGCGCGGTCCTCAACCCGGCGGTGATCAACCGGGCGACGATCGAGTACGGAAACATGCTCACGCTCCCGCTCGGCGGCGGTCTGCTCTACGTGCAGCCGGTGTACGTCCGGCCGGCGGGGCAGAACACGTACCCGCAGCTGCAGAAGGTCCTCGTGAGCTTCGGCGACAAGATCGCGTTCGCCGACACCCTGCCGCTCGCCCTCGACGCCCTCTTCGGCGGCGGGGCGTCGACCGGGACCGGGGGCACCGGAACCGGCACCGGGACGGGCACCGGCACCGGGACGGGGACCGGCACCGGTTCCCCGACCGGCGGGACCGGCGGGACCGGCTCGGCGCAGGCGGACCTCACCACGGCCCTCCAGGACGCCCAGCGGGCGCTCGCGGCCGGCAAGGACGCCCTCGCCAAGGGTGACTTCGCGGCCTACGGCAAGGCCCAGACCGACCTGCAGGACGCCGTCAACCGCGCCATCGACGCCCAGGCCCGCCTCGGCGAGACGGCGTCCACGGCGACGGCGAGCCCGAGCGCCGGAGCGACGCCGAGCCCGACCGCGACCGGTTCGGCGAGCGCGACCGGGTGACGCCGGGCAACTGATTTGCCTCCGCCCCCGCAGGGCCCGTAGTGTCGAGGTACCGACGCGGGGTGGAGCAGCTCGGTAGCTCGCTGGGCTCATAACCCAGAGGTCACAGGTTCAAATCCTGTCCCCGCTACGAATGACTGAAGGCCCGGATCCTGTTCCTGGATCCGGGCCTTCAGTCATTCGTAGCGGGCACAGCCCCCCGCTCATGCTCACGCCCGGTACCGAATCCGAGCCCGCGACGCCCCGGAACCGGTACCCGCCGTGAGCATCGGCGGGTGGTGGGGCGGGCTGCTGCTGGGAGCGGTCGGCGGGCCGGGCACAACCGGTGCCCCCGCTCCGTGACCACTCCGCAACAGACTTACCGTTGCTCTTCCTTACTTCACTTGATTAAGTTAGTCCTGCCCCTCGACGGCGAGGGCGCCCGGGCGTCGGCGCCTGGTGGGTGCCGCCTCCGGCGGTGAACGAAGGAGAGCAACGATGTCGTTGTCCTATCGACGTCGCGCCGTGCTCGGTGCGACCTCCGTGCTCGCTGTCGGTGCCCTGCTCGCGGCGTGCGGCGGCGGCTCCTCGGCCGGGCAGGCGTCGTCGGCACCCTCGGCCGCGGCCGAGCCGTCGGGAGCCATCCAGCTCCTCACCTGGCGCACCGACCTCGTCAAGGACGGCACCTTCGACAAGTACGTCGCCGCCTTCAAGGCCAAGTACCCGAAGGTCACCGACGTCAAGGTCGAGGGCATCACCGACTACGAGGGGGAGGTGAAGACGCGGATGAACACCGACAACTACGGTGACGTCCTCGCCATCCCCAACACCGTCAGCGGCAAGCAGCTCCCGGACTTCTTCGAGCCCCTCGGTGACCAGGCCGAGCTGGAGAAGACCTACCGCTGGCTCGACACGAAGTCCTACGAGGGCAAGTCCTACGGCATCCCGGTCGTCGGCAACGTCCAGGGCGTCCTCTACAACACCAAGGTGTTCGCGGCGGCCGGCATCACCGACTTCCCGACGACGCCCGACGCGTTCCTCGCCGACCTCCAGGCCATCAAGGACAAGGTGCCCGGCGTCACGCCGCTCTACACGAACTACAAGGACGGCTGGCCCCTCACCGCGTGGACGTACTACCGCGGCGGCGTCAGCGGCGACGTGAACTTCAGCAACGAGCTGACCGCCGACAAGGCGCCGTGGACCGGCACCAAGGACATGGCGGTCATCGACGGCCTCGTCTACGACGCCGTCGCGAAGAAGCTCACCGAGGCCGACCCGACGACGACGAACTGGGAGAGCTCGAAGAACCTCGTCGGCACCGGCAAGATCGGCGTGATGTTCCTCGGCTCGTGGGCGATCCCGCAGATGCAGGCGGCCGCGGTCGCCGCAGGCGGCAGCGCGGACGACATCGGCTACATGCCGTTCCCGAACCAGGCGAACGGCAAGTTCTACGCGGTCGCCGGCGGCGACTACAACCTGGGCATCAACGTGAACTCGAAGAACAAGGTGACGGCCCGGGCCTGGATCGACTGGTTCAACAACGAGTCCGGCTTCTCGGCGGCGCAGGTCGGCCTGTCGCCGCTGACCGCGGGCGAGGTCCCCGCTGCCCTCAAGCCCTTCGTGGAGAAGGTCGAGCTCATCACGCTCGAGCCGGCCCCGGCCGGCAAGGAGGACGCGCTCAACCAGGTGCAGAAGGCCGCCGAGCTGAGCATGGACACGCCGGACTACCGGCAGGCCCTCATCGACGACGCCCGCTCGGGCAAGAAGACCAAGCAGCAGGTCTTCGACGCGCTCAACAAGCAGTGGGCGCAGGGCGTCGCGGACGCCGGCTGACCCGTCATGACCGAGACCGCGCCGCAGGCCCCACCAGCACGGTCCGCCGCCGGCCGGCCGGCCCCGGCCACCCGGGCACCTCGCCCGGGTGGCCCGGGGCCGCGCCGGCCCGCGCGGCTGCTGCGCCGGGGGACGCCGTACCTGTTCCTGCTCGTCCCGCTCGTGCTGCTCGTCGGCCTGACGTACCTGCCCGTTGCGAACATGGTCTGGTACTCGTTCACCGACTGGGACGGTCTCGACAAGACCAAGACGTACGTCGGCCTGGACAACTACGTCGACGTCTTCACCCAGCCCCGCAACGTCCAGGTCTTCAAGGTCAGCCTCTACTACTTCGTCGCGTCGTTCGCGCAGATGGGGCTGGCCCTCTACTTCGCGACGGTGCTGTCGGCCAGGCTCCGCTTCCGCAGCATGTGGAAGGGGATCCTGTTCTTCCCCTACCTCATCAACGGGGTCGCGATCGGCCTCATCTTCCTGGACTTCCTGCGGCCGGACGGCGGTCTCGACACGACGCTGCGGGCCGTCGGGCTGCAGAGCCTCATCCACCAGTGGACCGGCGACCCGGCGATCGTCAACTACACGCTGGCGTCGGTCTCCGTGTGGCGCTACCTCGGGCTGAACTTCGTCATGTTCCTCGGGGCCATCCAGTCGATCCCGGCGGACATCTACGAGGCGGCCGAGATCGACGGCGCGGGCCGGTGGGCCCAGTTCCGCTGGATCATCCTGCCGTCGATCCGGCCGATCGTGTCGCTGTCGTTCATCCTCGCCATCTCCGGCTCGCTGTCGGTCTTCGAGATCCCGTTCATCATGACCAACGGCGGCAACGGCTCCGAGACGTTCGTCATCCGCGCGGTGAAGCTCGCGTTCAACCTCGAGAAGGTCGGGCTCGCGTCGGCGATGGCCGTCGTCCTGCTCCTCGTCGTGCTGCTCGTGAGCTGGGTCCAGCGCCGGCTCGTCCCCGACGAAGGGGTGGACATCGCATGACCCGGGTCCGTACCGGCAGCGTCCTCGCACGGGGCGGCGTGTACGCGAGCCTCGTGCTCGCCACGGTCGTCGTCGTCCTGCCGATCGCGATCGTCGTCCTCGGCGCGTTCAAGACCGACCAGGAGTACCTCACGAGCCAGCCGCTCGACCCGCCGGCCGACTGGTCGAACGTCTCGAACTTCGTGACGGCGTTCCGCGACGGCGAGATGGTGTCGGGCTTCCTGAACACCGCGGTCGTGCTCGCCCTCGCGGTGACCGGGACCGTGCTCATCGGCGCCGGGGCGGCCTACGCGATCGACCGGTTCCGCTTCGCCGGGCGCAGTGCCGTCCTCGTCGCGTTCCTCGTCGCGACCCTCGTCCCGGGCGTGACGACCCAGGTCGCGACGTTCCAGATCATCAACGGACTGGGGCTCTACAACACGATCTGGGCCGGGGTGCTGCTGTTCGCCGGCACCGACATCGTGTCGATCTACATCTTCTGGCAGTTCATGCGCTCGATCCCGCGGGCGCTCGACGAGGCGGCCACCCTCGACGGGGCCGGCCACCTGCGGATCTTCTTCCGCATCATCCTGCCGAACCTCAAGCCGGCGATCGCCACCGTGGTCATCATCAAGGGGATCGCCATCTACAACGAGTTCTACATCCCGTACCTCTACATGCCCGACCACAAGACGATCGCGACGTCCCTGTTCGCCTTCAAGGGACCCTTCGGGTCGCAGTGGGAGGTGATCTGCGCCGGCATCGTCATCATCCTCGTGCCGACGCTCGTCGCGTTCCTCGCCCTGCAGCGCTGGATCTACAACGGGTTCACCTCGGGCGCGACGAAGTGACGGGCCAGCACGACCCGGCCGCCGACGCGGCCCCGCCCGGTTACGCGGGGTCGCCGCCGCGCGGGGCCAGCTCGGCCTGCAGGACGAGCGCCGCGGCCCCGAGGGCGGCCGACTCGGGCCCGTGCGTCGACAGGCGCACCTCGATCGGCCCGCTGCCGCGGGCGAACCGGGTGCCGGTGACGACCTCGGTGACGACGGGCAGGTATAGCGGGCCGGCGACGGCGAACGCCGGCCCGGTGAGGACGAGCAGGTCGGGGTCGACGACGTTGACGAGGGTGTGCGCGGCGACCGCGACGAACCGGGCCGACCGCTCGACGACCTCGAGCGCGGCCGGCTCACCGGCGAGCGCCCGCCGTGCCAGCGCGCCGAAGGCGGCCAGGGTCGGCCGGTCCTGCGGGCCGAGGTCGACGCCCGCGGCGCGGGCCCGCTCGACCGTGACCGCGGTGCCGCCGAGCATCTCGACGCAGCCGCGGTTGCCGCACCAGCACAGCGGTCCGTCGACGTCGACGGTCACGTGCCCGATCTCGCCGGCGTTGCTCGTCGCGCCCCGGTACACCTGGCCGCCGGACAGCAGCCCGGCGCCGATGCCCTGCCCCATGAAGAGGGCGGCGATGGTCGTCGTCGCGGTGATGCCGTCCGCCCAGTACAGGCCGACCGCCGTCGCCGTCGCGTCGTTGTCGAGCAGCACCGGCAGGCCGGTGCGGTCCTCGAGCCGGGCCCGCAGCGGGAAGTCCACCCAGGCGGTCATCGCCGGCGGGGCGAGCGCGATGCCGGACGCCGCGAGCTGCGGCCCCGGTGCGACGACGCCGAGCCCGATGAGCCGGTCGCGGGGGACGCCGGCGCGTTCGAGGCTGCCGTCGACCTCCGTGCCGATGACGTCGACCGCCTCCCGGGGGTCGGTGAGCGCCGGCCGCCGCCAGCGCGAGACCGTCGCCCCACCCAGGTCGGCGAGCACGAACGTCGTCGCGTCCGCCCCGAGCTGCACGCCGAGGGCGTACCGTGCGGTCGGCTCGATCCGCAGCAGGGTGCGCGGCTTGCCGCCGGTGGACGCGCCGCGGCCGACCTCGACGACGAACCCGTCCTCGAGGAGCCGTCGGACGACGTTCGACACCGTCGCCTGGGTCAGCCCCGTCGCCTGCGCGAGCTCGACGCGGCTGATCATCCGCGACGCACGGATGATGTCGAGGATCATCGTGCGGCTCTGCGTCGGGTGCGTCGCCACGGAAGCCACGTCGACACAGTACAAGCGGGCCCGTCGCGCACCTCGTGCGACGGGCCCCGCGAGATCCTTGCCCGCAACCGGTTCGACGAGGAGCGCACGATGAGCACGCTGCACGAGGGGTGGACGGTCCGGGTCGCCGGCGGGGGCCCCGTCCCGCCGGAGGTCGCCGGCCGCACCGTGCCCGCGGCCGTCCCCGGGTGCGTGCACACCGACCTCTTGGCGGCCGGTCTCATCGGCGACCCGTACGTGGACGCCGCCGAGCAGGACCTGGTCTGGATGCACCGCGTCGACTGGCGCTTCGCCCGCCCGCTGCGGCTGGAGCCGGCGGCGCCGGACGAGCGGGTCGACCTCGTCCTCGACGGCGTCGACACGGTCGCGACCGTGCGGCTCGGCGACGTCGTGCTCGGCCGCACCGCCAACATGCACCGCGGCCACCGGTTCGACGTCCGGGCCCTCGCCGACGGGCAGGAGCGCGAGCTCGTCGTCGACATCGCGTCGGCGACGACGTACGCCGAGGGGGAGCGGGACCGGCTCGGGGCCCGGCCCAACGCCTACCCGACGCCCTTCAACTACGTGCGCAAGATGGCCTGCTCGTTCGGCTGGGACTGGGGCCCCGACCTGCGGACCGCGGGCATCTGGAAGCCCGTAACCCTGCACCGGTGGCGGGTCGCCCGGCTGGCCGAGGTACGCCCGCTCGTCGGGGTCGGGCCGGACGGCACCGGCGTCGTCGAGCTGCACGTCGAGGTCGAGCGCAGCGGGCTGGCGGCGGCCGGTGCGTTGGAGCTGCGGGCCGAGGTCGCCGGCGTCGTCGCGCGTGCCGTCGTACCGGCGGACGCCGGCCGCTCCGCGCTCGTCGTCCGGGTGCCCGACGCGCCGCTGTGGTGGCCGGCCGGGTACGGCGACCAGCCGCTCTGCGACGTCGTGGTGACCCTGCTCGACGGCGGTAGCCACGGGGAAGGCGCGGACGACGGGGACGGGGCGGACGGTGCTGACGACGTGCTCGACCGGTGGACCTCCCGGGTCGGCTTCCGCACCGTCGAGCTGCGCACGGACGACGACGAGCACGGCACCGCGTTCACGCTCGTCGTCAACGGCCGCCCGGTGTTCGTCAAGGGCGCGAACTGGATCCCGGACGACCACTTCGTCAGCAGGGTCACCCGGGAGCGGCTCGCGGCCCGGTTCGACCAGGCGCTCGGCGCGAACCTCAACCTGCTGCGGGTGTGGGGCGGCGGCATCTACGAGTCCGACGACTTCTACGACCTCGCCGACGAGCGCGGCCTGCTCGTCTGGCAGGACTTCCTGCTGGCCTGCGCGGCCTACCCGGAGGAGGAGCCGCTCGCCGGCGAGCTCGCGGCCGAGGCGCGGGAGAACGTCGTCCGCCTCATGCCGCACCCCTCGCTCGTCGTGTGGAACGGCGGCAACGAGAACGTCTGGGGGCACGAGGACTGGGGCTGGAAGGCCGAGCTGGGCGGGCTGACCTGGGGCGGCGGGTACGCCCACGAGCTGCTCCGGGACGTCGTCGCGCGGACCGACCCGACGCGCCCGTACTGCGACAACTCGCCCTACTCGCCGCGGCGCACGCCGGACGAGGTGCACCCGAACGACCCCGACCACGGCACCCACCACCAGTGGGAGGTCTGGAACCGGGTCGACTGGACCGAGTACCGCAGCGAGGTGCCGAGGTTCTGCTCCGAGTTCGGGTTCCAGGGCCCGCCGACGTGGCGCACGCTCACCGAGTCGGTGCACGCGGCCGACGGCGGCCCGATCGAGGACGCCCCGGACCCGAAGAACGACCCGGTCTGGCTCGTCCACCAGAAGGCCGAGGACGGCAACGGCAAGCTCGACCGGGGGATGGCCCCGCACGTCGGGGTGCCGGAGCGGTTCGTCGACTGGCACTGGGCGGCGCAGCTCGTCCAGGCCCGCGCCGTCCGGTACGCCCTCGAGCACTACCGCTCGTGGTGGCCGCGGACGGCGGGCGCGATCGTGTGGCAGCTCAACGACTGCTGGCCGGTGACGAGCTGGGCCGCGGTCGACGGCGCGGGACGGCCCAAGCCGCTGTGGTGGGCGCTGCGGCAGGCGTTCGCGCCGCGGCTGCTCACGGTCGTCGAACGGGACGGCGCCACGTGCGTCGCCGCGGTGAACGACACCGACGAGCCCTGGGTCGGCGACCTGCGGGTACGCCGCGAGACCCTCGGCGGCCGGCTCGTCGCGGAGGAGTCCGTCGCCGTCGCCGTCGACCCCCGGCAGGTGCACCTGCACGTCGTCCGCGCGGCCGTGGCCGGCTGGGACGACCCGGTGACGGAGGTGCTCGTCGCGACGATGGGGGACGACGTCGCCGTGCACCCGGGCGCGGAGGACGTCCGGCTCGCGCTCGACCCGGACCCGGCCGACTACGCCGTCGAGCGGACGGCGACCGGTTACCGTCTGCGTGTGCAGGCCCGCAGCCTCGTCCGTGACCTCGTGGTCCACGCCGACCGCATCGCCCCCGAGGCGGTCGTGTCCGACGCGCTCGTCACACTGCCCGCCGGGGCGGCCGCCACGCTCGACATCACGTGCGGCGAGCTGGACGACCCCGCGGTGCTCCTCGCCGCACCCGTGCTCCGGACGGCGAACGACCTCCGGGCGGCCCGGGTCGGCGACGTCGCCGCCGCGGCGGCCGGCACGTGAGCGGGGCGGCGCTCGGGCTCGTCCTGGCCCGGCCGGCGCGCCTGCTCGGCGAGGAGGCGTTCTTCAGCGAGCTCGTCGCGGGCATGGAGGAGGCGCTGTCGCCGCACGGGCTGTCGGTGCTGCTCCACATGGTCCCCGACCACGAGGCCGAGCAGGCCACGTGGCGGCGCTGGGACGCCGACCGCCTCCTCGACGCGCTCGTCGTCGTCGACCTGCTCGTCGACGACTCCCGCCTGCGCACACTGGCGGACCTGCGGCTGCCGGCCGTCGTCCTCGGCGGGCCGCCCGACGGCCTGCCGGTGTCGAGCGTCTACGTCGACGACGACGCCGCCGCCCGGGCCGTCGTCGAAGGGCTGGCCGACCTCGGTCACCGGCACCTGGGCCGCGTGAGCGGCCCGCGGCGGCTGTGGCACACCGCCCGCCGCGACGAGGCGTTCGCCGACGAGTGCGCGCGGCGCGGCATGACGATCCGCACGCTCGAGGGGGACTACACCGAGGAGGCCGGCGCCCGGCTGACCCGGGACCTGCTCGGGACCGGGCTGCCGCTCACCGCGCTCGTCTTCGACAACGACGCGATGGCCGCGGCCGGCCTGGCCCAGGCGGCGGCCGCCGGGCTGCGCGTGCCCCAGGAGCTGTCCGTGGTCGCCTGGGACGACTCGACGCTGTGCCGGCTGACGAGCCCGGCCCTGTCCGTCATCGCCGTCGACGTGCACGCGATGGGGGAGCAGCTCGCGGGCGTCGTCCTCGACGCGGTCGCCGGCGGGCCACGGCGCTGCCACCGGGCGGCGCCGCACCGGCTCCTCCTGCGCCGGTCGACGGCGCCCGCACCGGCCGGCCCGTCGTCCGCCGCCCGGTCGTCGTCCGCCGCCCGGGTCCCCGGGACCCGTCGGCCGTAGCGGTCGACCGCTTCGCTATCCGGCTACGGGCTTCGTTGTCCGGCCGGGACGGTCCGGTCTGTCCGACGTCACACCCCGGCCGGCCCGGGAACCGGCCCGGCCCCGCGCGTACGGGCGCTCGCCGCCCGCGCGCAGCCGCACACTGTGGCCATGTCAGGTGCGCAGGGGACGGACCGCCGGGTCGTCCGCTTCGTGGTCGACACCCTCGTCACGCCGGACCAGGTGGAGCTCGTGCGGCAGGTCCTGGCCCGGGCGCTCTGCGGTGCGGACGACGACCACCCGGGGCCGTGCCGGGTCGCCTGGGACGTCTGGCACCTCGACGAGGGCGCGGCGGCGCGCGGCGCGGCCCTCGCCGCGCCGGACGCGGACGCCGTCCGGGCGGCGCTCGGTGCCCTCGAGGCGCTGCCCCCGGCGGTGGCGACCGCGGAGCTCCTCGACGAGCTCGCCGGCGCGGGGCCGGCCGGCCGGTCAGCCCCGGGGACCGCCGCGGCGCAGGGTCTCGTGGGGCAGGACGCCGTAGGTCCGCCGGTAGAGGGTCGTGAACCGGCCGTGGTGCCCGAACCCCCAGCGCAGCGCCACGGCTGAGACCGTCGTGGCCGCCGGGTCGGCGCGGAGCAGCTCGTCGTGCACGTGCCGCAGCCGCACCGCCCGCAGGTACCCCATCGGGGTGGTGCCGAGGTGCCGGCGGAAGGCGAGCTGGACGGCGCGCACGGAGACCCGGGCGGCCGCGGCGACGTCGGCGACGCTCAGGTCGTCCCGCGGGTGGTCGTCGATGTAGGCGACGGCGCGACGCAGCGAGTCGGCAGCGGCGTCGCGGTTGTCCCGGCGGGTCGGGCCGCCGGACGCCGTGTTCGGGAACGTCGCCAGCGTCGTCGCGGCGAGCAGCCGGGCGACGCTGCCGAGGACGAGCGGGTTCGCGGCGGCCGCCGGGTCGGCGAGGACGCCCGCGGTGAACATCCGCGTGGCCTTCCAGTGCGCGGCCGCCGCCGGCGACACGGGGTCGAGGCCGGTGAAGCGGACGGGTGCGGCGGCGTCGGCCCCGGAGGACGCCACCTGCGCGACGAGGTCCTGGTCGAGGAGGGCGAGCTGGACGACGGCGCCCTCGCTGAGCCCGGAGCGGGGTGCGTCGGGTTCGGCGGTGAGCAGGACGTCGCCGCTCTGGACGCGCCGGTGCGACCCCTGGGTCGAGAACTCGAACCGCCCGCTGCGCACGGAGGCGACGACGAGCGGGCCGAGCGAGTCGAACCGGTAGCCGAAGCCGGCCGGCGCATCGAGCTCGCAGAGCGCGAGGGCGCCCGCGTCGGCCACGACGTGCCGCAGGCCGGCGCCGGGCGGCAGCGACGCGACGGCGCTGCGCGGCCCGTAGTGCGACCGCCAGTGCGAGACGGCCGAGTCGTCGTCGGTGAGGGCGTGGTCCGTGCGCACGGGGGGCGTGAGCAGGGCGGGAGTCATCGGCGGTCCTCCCTCTGCGGCCCCGGGGTCTGTGGGGCTGGTGTGCCCCAGGGTGCCCGGGAGCGCACCCAGTCTCCAGCACCGGGGCACCGACCCGCGGCGGTTGCGGGATCTGCGCGGATCAGCCCTGCTCCGCGAGCACCTCGAGGATCCCGCTGCCGTAGCGCTCGAGCTTCGTCTCGCCGACGCCGCCGACCCGGCCCAGCGCCGCGAGGTCGGCCGGGGCGTCGGTGGCGATCTGGCGCAGCGTCGCGTCGTGGAAGATCACGTAGGCGGGCACGCCCTGCTCCTTCGCGGTCGCCGCGCGCCAGGCTCGCAGCCGTTCGAAGACGGGCTGGGCGGCGGCGGGGAGCTCGGCGGCCGCGGCCGCCGTCCGCCCCCGGGACGAGCGGCCGGCGGAGGATCCCTTGGCCGGCGTCGGGTCGACGCGCAGGGTCACCTCGCGGCGGCGGCCGAGGACGTCGGCGCTCGCCTCGGTGAGCGAGAGCGTGCCGTGGTTGCCCTCGACCGCGAGCAGCCCCTGGGCGAGCAGTTGGCGGACGACGGCCCGCCACTGCGCCTCGGCGAGGTCGGTACCGATCCCGAAGACGGTGAGCTCGTCGTGGCGGTGCTGGCGGACCTTGTCCGTGGTGCGCCCGAGGAGGATGTCGATGCTCTGCCCGGCGCCGAAGCGCTGGTTGCGCTCGTTCGCGAGCCGGTAGACGGTCGACAGCAGCTTCTGCGCGGGGATCGTCGCGTCCCACGTCTTCGGCGGCACGAGGCAGGTGTCGCAGTTGCCGCACGGGCCGTCCGCGGTCTGCCCGAAGTAGGCCAGGAGCTGGCTGCGGCGGCACTCGACGGTCTCGCAGAGGGCGAGCATCGCGTCGAGGTGCGCGCTCTGGGCGCGCCGGTGCGCGAGGTCGCCCTGCGAGCTGTCGATGAGCTTGCGCTGCTGGACGACGTCCGCGAGACCGTAGGCGAGCCAGGCGGTCGCGGGCAGCCCGTCGCGGCCGGCCCGGCCGGTCTCCTGGTAGTAGCCCTCGACGGACTTGGGCAGGTCGAGGTGGGCGACGAACCGGACGTCGGGCTTGTCGATGCCCATCCCGAAGGCGATCGTCGCGACCATGACGAGGCCGTCCTCGCGGAGGAACCGGCTCTGGTTGTGCGCACGCACGCCCGCGTCGAGGCCCGCGTGGTACGGCAGCGCGGGGATGCCCTGCGCCTCGAGGAAGGTCGCGACCGCCTCGACGGACGCCCGCGACAGGCAGTAGACGATCCCGGCGTCACCGGCGTGCTCGGTGCGCAGCAGGTCGAGGAGCTGGGCGCGCGGCTCGGCCTTGGGGACGATCCGGTACTGGATGTTCGGTCGGTCGAAGTCGGCGACGAAGTGCCGCGCGTCGGTGAGCGACAGGTTCGTCGCGATCTCGCGCCGGGTGGCGGCGGTCGCGGTCGCGGTGAGCGCGATCCGGGGGACCGCCGGCCACCGCTCCTTGAGCATCGTCAGCATGAGGTAGTCGGGCCGGAAGTCGTGGCCCCACTGCGCGACGCAGTGCGCCTCGTCGATGGCGAACAGCGCGATCCGGCCCCGGTCGAGCAGCCGCGTCGTCCACTCGCTGCGCAGCGCCTCGGGCGCGAGGTAGAGCAGGTCGAGCTCGCCGTCGACGAACGCGGCCTCGACCGCCCGCCGGGTCTCGAGGTCCTGCGTCGAGTTGAGGAACCCGGCCCGGACGCCGAGGGCGGTGAGCGCGTCGACCTGGTCCTGCATGAGCGCGATGAGCGGCGAGATGACGACGCCGGTCCCCGGCCGGACGAGGGCGGGGATCTGGTAGCACAGCGACTTGCCGCCGCCGGTCGGCATGAGCACGAGGGCGTCGCCGCCCGCGGTGACGTGGTCGACGATCGCCTGCTGGTCGCCGCGGAACGCGTCGTACCCGAAGACGCGCTTGAGCGCGTCGAGAGCATCGGACGGCGTCGCGAGGCCGGGGGCGGTCACCCGCAGGAGTGTAGGTGGCGGCTGCGACACGAGGGCCCTCGAGCGGTCGCCTGTGGACGACGCCCGCGCCGATTTGGTCCCCGGCCGCCGCTGCCGTACGGTTGGGACTACCGACGCGGGGTGGAGCAGCTCGGTAGCTCGCTGGGCTCATAACCCAGAGGTCGCAGGTTCAAATCCTGCCCCCGCTACGAAATGGTGAAGGCCCCGGATCCCGCACTTGGATCCGGGGCCTTCACCATTTCGTATCTGTCGGCCAGGAGGATCTGGGAGGAGCGAGCGCAGCGAGCGACGGTTCCTGCCCCCGCTCCCACCTACGGCGCGAACGACCCCGCAGGCGGCTCGTACTCCCTCGGCACGACGACCATCGGGACCGGCAGCGCGCGGAGCATCTTGCTCGCCGAGGCCCCGATGAAGAGCCGGCGCGGGCCGGCGAGCCGGCTGGACCCGACGAGGACGATCTCGCCGGGGGAGAAGTCGAGGGCCTGCACGCAGTCCTCGAGGGAGTGCCCGTGGCCGACGACGGTCGTCACCTCGCTGCGGCCCTGCAGCGCCGCGTTCGCCTTCTCGGCGAGCCGGTCGGCGTGGGCCCGGGCGGCGGCCACGCGTGCGTCGCCGTCCTCGCCGGGGCCGTCGCCCAGGGCGACGAGCGACATGAGCCGCAGCGGGACGCCCCGCCGTCCGGCCGAGTCGATCGCGACGGTCACCAGGGCGTCGGCGCCCTCCCTGGTGCCGGTGGCGCACGTGATGCGGGTGATCGCCGGGTGGCCCTCGTAGCCGGCCGGGGCGAGTGCGACGGGCACCGGGGAGGAGTGCAGGAGGGCGCCGGCGACGCTGCCGACGGTGAAGCGGCCGAGCAGCCCGCGCTGGGCGGCCCCGATGACGACGAGGCCGGCCTCGTCGCCTGCGGCCGGGTCGGTCGCCGCGTGGATCAGGCCCTCGGTGACCGACTCGCCGTGCACGAGTCGCGCGGTGGCGGTCACGCCGTCCGGGACGTGCGTCATCGCAGCGTCGAGCCACTCCTTGCCCTGCTTCTCGACCTGGGAGAAGTAGGCGTGGTCCGGTGAGTACATGTCGAAGGTGACGGTCTCGACCGGGGTGACGACGACGATGTCGAGCGTCGCCGTCCCGGCCGCGGCGAGCGTCGCCGCCAGGGTCACCGCGTCGACGCCGTGCTGGTTGGGCACGTACCCCACGACGTATCGCACGCTGGCTCCTTGCGCCGAGGTCGACGACACGGGTCCCGACGCCGACGGGCGGACGGGATCACGCGCCTGAGATCCGTCAGCGTAGGCCGCGGGACCGACGCTGCACCAGGGACGACCCGGCCGGACGACGACCGTGCCCCTCCGGGGTCTGCCGTCGGGCGGACCCTGGCTGTTATGTTGCCCAGGCTCCGACTGGGGCGATCAAGCGGCCGACCCGGAAGGGGGCTGTCATGTCGCAGGACGTGACCGCGTCGCACGGCTCCGCGAACCTGTCCCGGTCGCTCGGGCTCTGGGCCATCGTCGCGCTCGGCCTGGGCTACATGACGCCGACGGTCATCTTCGACACCTTCGGCATCGTCTCCGAGGAGACGAAGGGGCTCGTCCCGACCGCCTACCTCCTGGCGCTGGTGGCCATGGTGTTCACGGCGATCAGCTACGGCCGGATGACGCGCGTCTTCCCGTCGGCCGGCTCCGCCTACACCTACACCTCCGAGACGATGAGCCCGAACGTCGGCTTCCTCATCGGGTGGGCCTCGCTCCTGGACTACCTGCTGCTGCCCCTGGTCAACGCGTTGATCATCCGCAGCTACCTCGAGTCGTTCTTCCCCAGTGTCCCGCCGTGGATCTGGGTCGTCGTCTACGTCGCCGTCATCACCGTGATGGTGGCGGGCAGCATGTCGAACACGTCGAGGGTCAACGCCCTCCTCGTGGTCTTCGAGGTCGTCCTCATCGCCGTCTTCCTGTTCCTCGCCGGCCGCGCGCTGCTCGACGGCGAGGGCAACGGCACGCTCCTGTCGACGTCCCCGGTCTGGAACGACGAGGGCCAGCTGGGCCTGCTCATCACCGGCGCGACGATCGTCTGCTTCTCGTTCATCGGCTTCGACGCGATCACCATGTACACCGAGGAGGCGAAGGACGCGAGCACGGTGCCGAAGGCGATCGTCCTGGCGCTGCTCATCGGTGGCGCGATCTTCTTCGTCGCCGCGTGGTTCACCCAGTCGCTGTTCCCGACGCTCGAAGGCTTCAGCCAGGACGCCCTGGAGAACAGCGCCCTCCCCGAGATCGCCTTCAAGGTCGGCGGGGACCTGTTCAAGATCCTGCTCACCTCGGCGGCGTTCGCCGCGACCATGGCGTCCAGCCTGGCCTCGCACGCCTCGGTCGCCCGCCTCCTCTACGTCATGGGGCGCAACGGCAAGGGCCCCGTCTCGAAGTTCTTCGGGTCGGTGCACCCGACGTTCCTCACGCCCGCGAACGCGATCGCGTTCGTCGGCGTCGTGTCGCTGCTGGCGATCCCGTTCAACCTCGACTTCGTCGCCTCGCTCATCAACTTCGGCGCGCTCATCGCGTTCACGTTCGTCAACCTCACGGTGATCGTGTACTTCGCCTACCGCAAGAAGCTCACGCGGGGCGCGGACCAGATCGTCCGCAACATCGTGCTGCCCCTGCTCGGGGTGGCCGCCACGCTCGTCCTGTGGGCGAACCTGTCGCCCGAGTCGCGCAACTACGGCCTGATCTGGTTCGGCGTCGGCATCGTCGTCCTGCTGGGCATGACCCGGTTCCTCCGCCGGCCGCTGACGCTGCGGCTGGAGGAGGAGGGGATCATCCAGGTCGGCGACGACTGACGGCGGCACGGGGCGCCGGTGCGACGGCGGCGCCCCGGCCCTGGCAGGCTCTGGTCGTGCCCTCCGTGCTCTCGATCCAGTCCCACGTCGCCTACGGTCACGCCGGCAACTCCTCCGCGGTCTTCACCCTGCAGCGCCTCGGCATCGAGGTCTGGCCGGTGCACACCGTCCAGTTCTCCAACCACACCGGCTACGGCGCGTGGACGGGCCGGGTGTTCGACGGCCAGTTCGTCGACGAAGTCGTCGAGGGCATCGCGGACCGCGGCGTGCTGCCGGGCTGCGACGCGGTCCTGTCGGGCTACCTCGGGTCGCCGGACATCGGCCACGCGGTGGTCGCCGCGGTCGCCCGGGTGCGGGCCGCGAACCCTGCCGCCCGGTACTGCTGCGACCCGGTCATCGGGGACGTCGGGCGCGGCGTCTTCGTCCGGCCCGGCGTCCCGGAGTTCATCCGCGACGTCGCACTGCCGGCGGCGGACCTGGTGACCCCCAACCACTTCGAGCTCGACCTGCTCTCGGGCCGGACGACGCGGACGACGGCCGAGGTCAAGGACGCCGTCGCGGCGGTGCAGGCGATCGGCCCTGCCACGGTGCTCACGACGTCGCTCGTCACCGAGGACACCCCCGACGACGCGGTCGACCTGCTCGCCTCCGAGGGCGGCCGGCACTTCCGGGTGCGGACGCCGCGGCTCGGCCTGTCGGTCAACGGCGCCGGGGACGCCGTGGCCGCGCTCTTCCTCGCCCACCACCTGCGGACCGGGTCGGCGGAGCAGGCGGTCGCGGCCGCCGCGGCCTCGGTGTGGGGGCTGCTCGCCCGCACCGAGGCGGCCGGCTCCCGCGAGATCCTCCTCGTGGCCGCCCAGGACGAGCTCGTCGCGCCGTCCCGGACGTTCGCCGCCGAGGAGATCTGACCCGTCGTCGCGGCGGCCGTCACCGGGCCGGCAGCTGCCGGACGAGGTAGTCCCACGCCTGGTGGAGGGCCTGGTCGGTGTAGATCCGGTCCCGCTTGCGGACCGACTCCTCGGCTCCGGTCCACGACGGCCGGCCGCCGGCGCCGACGGTGAGCAGCTGCTGCTCGCAGGCCCGCTCGAGCAGGACCGCCGTGACGACCGCCGTCGCCAGGTCCGGGCCGACGCAGACCACGCCGTGGTTGACGAGGAAGAGCGCGTTGCGGTCGCCGAGCGCCTCGGCGACCGCCCGGCCGAGCCCCGGCGTCACGATGAGGTCCGTCGTCCGGGTGAACCGCGGCAGCGGCTCGGGCCCGAACAGGTTGGCCTCGTGGCTCACCGGCCGCAGCGGCTGGTCCGTCGCGGCCAGCGCGATCGCGTGGCGCGGGTGGATGTGGACGACGGCCCCGACGTCCGGCCGGGCGAGCAGCACCTCGGTGTGGATCGGGTACTCGGCGTGCCGCTGGCCGTCGCCGGCCGCGACCTCGCCGTCCGCGGTCACGAGGTGGACCCGGCCGGCGTCGATCTCCTCCAGGCCCCAGCCGGCCGCCTTGAGCCAGGCGCCGCGCCCGCCCGGGTCCCGGACGGACGCGTGACCCCAGATGAGGTCGCTCGCGCCGTGCGCCGCCAGCACCCGGCAACCGGTCGCGACGAGCTCGCGCAGGTCGTCAGGGTCTGCGGTCTCAGGCACGGGCGGCCGCCCCGAGCCGGGGGAGCACCGTCTCGCCGACCAGCCGGACGTCGTCCAGCAGCGACTGCGTGAAGAGGACGGCGCTGACGTGCCGGACGCCGGCCTCCTGCCAACGCCCGAGCTGGGCGGCCCAGTCGTCCGGCGTGCCGACGAGGCACGACTGCTCGAGGGCGGCGAGCGGCGCTCCGAGCATCCCCTGCAGCGCGCCGTCCGCGACCTGCCGGGCCAGCGCGCCGTCCTCGGCGATCGCGCCGAAGACGTAGACGGCGGGGGTGATCGCGTCCGGGTCCCGGCCGCAGTCCTCGGCCGTGCGCCGGACGACGTCGAACTGCGCGGGGTAGGAGTCAGGCGTGACGAACGTCGGGATCCAGGCGTCGCCGAGCCGGCCGGCGCGGCGCTGGGCCGCCTCCGAGCCGCCGGCGATCCACACCGGGATGTGCCGCGACGGCTTGGGGTGCAGCGTGATGTCGTCGCAGCGGTAGTGGACGCCCTCGTGCGTGACCTCCTCCTCGCCCCAGAGCCGCCGCCATAGGTGCAGGTACTCGTCGGTCACCGCGCCGCGGACTGCGGTGTCGATGCCGGCGATGGCGAACTCCTTGGGCTCGATCCCGCTGACCCCGACGCCCACCGTGAGCCGACCCCCGCTGAGGTACTCGACCGAGGCGAGCGCGTGGGCGGTGTTCACGGGGTTGCGCCGGGACGCGACGAGCGAGACCGGGCCGATCGTGACGTTCCTCGTCAGGACGGCGAGGGCGCTGAGGACGGTGAGCGCGTCGAGGAAGGCCGGCTGCGCGGACAGCGTCCGGTCCGGGGCCCAGATGTGCGAGAACCCGGCGGTGTCGGCGTAGGCGAGCGTCGGTGCCAGGGTCTGCGCGTCGGGGGTCGGGGGGAGAGCGAGGCCGAGCTCGAACGGACCGGACATGGGGGCTCCTCGGGGGCGTGACGGAGGGACACCGCGACGCGGACGGCGTGCGGCGCGGACGGTGCGGACGGCGCGGACGTGCTGTCGGCTAGAGGGAGCTCCCGATCGCCGCCGCCGTGGCCCGCGCGGCCTCGGCGAGGTCGGCGACGGTCCTGCCGGTGAGCCGGGTGGTGGGTGCGGCGATCGAGATCGCGGCCCGGGCACGGCCCTCCGGGTCGCGGACGGCGACGCCCACCGAGCCGACGTCGTGCTCGCTCTCCTGGTCGCTGCGGGCGTACCCGCGGTGCCGGACGGCGGCCAGGTCCCGCAGCAGCTCGGTCACGGTCCGGCAGGTCGCCGGACCGACGAGCTCGAGCCGTCCCCGCGGGTAGAGCGCGCGCACCTCGAGATCGGTGATCGTGGCGAGCAGCGCCTTCCCGACGGAGGTCGCGTGCGCGGGCATGGTGCGCCCGATCCGCGACGCGACCCGGAGCGGGCGGGTGCTCTCGAAGGACTCGAGGAAGAGGATCTCGGTCCCGGTCCGGACGGCGAGGTGGACCGTCTCGTCGGTGTCCGCGTGCAGCGACTGCAGGTGCGGCACCGCCACCGCGCGCAGCTCGTCACCGACGCCGGCGCTGAGCCGCAGGAGGCCGCCGCCGGGCCGGTAGCGCCCGTCCGTGGACCGCTGCACGAGGGAACGGCGTTCCAGGGTGGCCAGCAGCCGGTAGGCCACCGTCCGGTGGATGCCCAGCGCCGCCGCGATCTCCGAGACGGTCAGCCCGCCGCCGACGGCCGCGAGCAGCTCGAGGACGGCCAGACCACGGTCCAGCGTCTGTGCGATCTGGCTGTCCCCGGGCCCGGCGCTCCCGGCCCGGCTCACTCCCGCCCCGGGCCGGCCGCGCCGTCGTGCAGCCCGAACTGGCCGGTCTCCATCGGCTCCGCGGCGGCCAGGCCCGCGGGGGCGAGCCGCAGGGTGCCCCGGGACTCGAGCAGCCAGGCGAGGTAGCCCTCGGGGACGTGCTCGAGTGGCCCCCAGTGCGCGACCCCCTTGGGGACCCAGGCGAGGGTCGCCGGGTCCTTCACCGCGCCGTAGGCGCCCGGGCCGCGGACGTAGAAGATCAGCTCGTCGTAGTCCGCGTTGTGGTGCTGCGGCGGGCGGGCCGCCGGCGGCCGCGAGCTCAGGGTGTAGAGCATGAGGTCGGTCGTGGGGGTCTGCGCGAACTGACCGGGCGGACCTCCCGTGGCGTAGGTCAGCGGGGCGATGGCCGCCAGGTTGAGCTGCCACACGGGCGCCAGCCCGTCGACGACGGCGTTGCACAGCAACGGGTCGTGCGGTGCGACGAAGACCGTCACGCCGTCGAAGGACTTGACCCAGATCTCGGTCTCGCCGTCCTCGCCGCCGGGGCTGACGACGGGCCGCTTGACGTCGCGGCCGAAGTTCACCATGCCGAAGGGAGCCGGCGGGTTGAGGTTGAGCTGCTCCGGGGTCTCGACGACGAACCGCAGGCTCTCGGTGTTGTCGGGCGACGGCGTCACGCGGTAGGTGACGGTGCGCCCGATCGCCACGAAGTCCCCGGGGCCGGCCGTGAGGACGCCGAAGTCGGTCACGTACTCGAACGTGCCCTCCTGCACGAAGTGCAGCTCGTCGCACTCGGTGTTGCGGAAGGCGTAGGGCATCGGTGCGCCGCGGCGTGACACGCTGAGGACGACGTCGTTGCGGGTCCGGGCGAAGACCGTGGGCAGCGCCCTCGCGTCGGTCGCGTCCTCGCACTCGACCCGGTCGAGCGCGACGCGGCTCGGCGCGTGCGGTCCGGTGACCGACGTGTACTCGAACACGGTGTGGGGGCGGATGGCGACCGCCATCTGCCCGACGAACCCGTCCCGGGTGTAGAGGTGCAGCCCGGGCGGCGGGCCGTGGTGTCCTGCCTCAGCCATGAGATCTCCTCGTCGAGTCCTGACCGGATGGATGTGGAGCCGTTGCGTACTGAGGGGGATCAGCGGGCGGGCAGCCCGATCATCTCCCGGTACTGGGCCGGGGTCGCCACCGTCCGGCCCAGGGCGGTGGCCGTCTGGACGACCCGCGCGACCATCTCGCGGTTGCCCTCGACGAGGTCGTCCTTGTGCGGGTAGCGGTACACGGTGTCCTCGGTGCCCACGCGGACGTGCAGCCCGAGGAGCAGTCCCGCGGTCGCCAGGTAGTGTCCGGCCCGACCTGCGGCGCAGACGGTGACGAAGCCGTCGGGGTCGATCTCCCGGATCCGCTCGACGACCTGCATGAGCTCGGTGAGCATCGCCCGCGGGTGCGCCAGGTACGTCGCGAGCCGGTCGGTCGCGTCGTCGTACTGGTAGCCGATGAGGATCAGCCAGCAGGCCGGCTGCGGGGCGAGGCCGGCGCTGAGGATGTAGCGGTTCGCCAGGTCGACCTCGGCGGTGGAGTGGATCGAGAAGAACAGCCGCGCGCCCCGCTGGGCGACGACCTTGGCCACGGCCTCCATCCACGGGCGCGGGAAGTTCGGCGCCATCGGGACGGTCTCGGCGAGGCCGGCCGTCAGCGGGTGCACGTTCTCCGCGAAGGTGTCTCCGCGCAGCACGTTCGCGTCGAAGACGCAGTCGAGGTCGGTCGCGGAGCGGATCGCCGGGATGAGCCGGTCGTAGGCCTCGGGGACGCTGAGCCCGGACTGCTGGATCGCGGGGATGCCGCCGAAGTCGATGTGCACCCCGCAGGCGCCCTCCTCGAGGACGTCGACCGCGGCGGCACGGAACCCGTCGAAGTCGAGCGGGAAGCTCGCCGGCGCACCGGTCGAGGCCTCCCGCGCCACCCGGCCGGAGACGGCGGTCGTGATCGCGACCAGGTCGGGGATGTCCCACGGGGGCTGCACGTCCGGCGACGGGGGCAGGTCGAGCTCGCGGGCACCGCGCGCCGCGAGCAGCGTGGCCCGGGACGGCAGGCTCTCCCACGGCTGGGACAGGTCGAGGGACGGCAGGTCCTGGGTCACGGGGGCGCTCCTTGCTGCGTTCCGTCGGCACCGCCGGTGGCTGGGCGGCGGCTGGTGGACGGCAGGGAACGTACGAAGGCGGTCCGGGCGGGTCAATATCGCCCTGCACGTGCGATATCCGCACTTCTCCGGGGTCGTCGCAGGTCAGCGCGCCCGCCATGGCGGCGTGTCCGGTCGACGGATCCCCGCAGAAGTTCTGTCATGCAGAACTACCGTTGCGCGCCCGGCGCCGCGCGCCGTCTCCTTGCGCCGGTCGCCCGACCAGCACACGACGAAGGAGTCCTGATGAGTGATTGGGTGCGTGCCGTCTACGACGACGCCGACAGCCTCGACGCCGCCGCGTTCGCCGCGCGCTTCGCGCCGGACGCCTCGTTCGCGATGGGGAACAACCCGCCGTTGACGGGGCCCGCCGAGATCGAGGCCGGGCTCAAGGGCTTCTTCGGCCTCATCGCGGGGATGCGGCACGACTTCAGCCACCGGTACACCGTCGGGTCGGTCGAGGTCATGGAGGCCGCGGTCACGTACACCCGGCTCGACGGGTCGACCGTCACCGTCCCGGGGGCCTCCGTCACCGAGCGCTCCGGTGACGTCATCACCGCGATGCGCGCCTACATCGACGTCGCGCCGCTGTTCGCGGGTGGCGGTGCCGCGTGACCGCCGACGCCCGGCAGTGGCTGGCCGGCTTCACGGCGGCCGTCGACAGCCGCGACCTCGACCGGCTGGTGTCGTTCTTCACCCCGGACGCCGAGTTCACCTACGGCAACAACCCCGCCATGGTCGGGCACGACGGCATCCGGGCCGGGATCGGTGCCTTCTTCGCCGGGATCAGCGCGATCAGTCACGAGGTGGTCGGCAGCCACAGCCCCGACCCGTCGGTCGTCGTCGCCGAGTTCCGGACGACGTACACCCGCCTGGACGGTGTCCCGGTCACCCTGCCCGGCGCCGGGGTCCTCGAGCTCGACGGCGACCGGATCAGGCTCTACCGCGTCTACGCGGACGTCGCCCCGGTCTTCGCGCCCGCGGCCTGAGCGCTCCGGCGTCCCCGTTCTCCTGCAACGGCTCCCGGGACGTCACGGGCGGTCCGCCACTGGCGGACGCCGGGCACGCGCGGGGGCGGGCCGGGCCGGCGGCGGGCCCGGCGGCCGGCGCAGGTCCTGCTCGATGCGCTGCCGGCAGACCTGGAGGTCCGGCAGCAGGGTGAGGATCTGCGACCGCCGCAGGCGCACGGTGGGTGCGCTCACCGCGACCGCCGCGCGGGGGAGCGGGTCGTCCGTCGTCAGGGCGACACTGATCGCCGTGAGCCCCGACTCCGTCGCCTCGTAGTTGAGGCCGTAGCCGGCCTTGCGCGTGGTGGCCAGCTGCGACAGCAGGTGCGTCATCTCCGCGGAGCCGGGGTGCAGCGCCGGGTGCAGCCGCTCCACGTCGCGGGCGGGCAGCCGGGCGAGGATCGCCAGGCCGCCCGGGGTCACGCAGGCCGGCAGTCGCACCCCCTCGCGGCTGCCGACCCGCAGCGCCTGGCTGCTCTCGACGCTGCGGGCGAAGCGGACGTCGGCGCCGTCCAGGACCATGAGGTGCACGGTCTCGCCGACCTTCGCGCACAACGCCTCCAGGTGCGGCAGTGCGCGGTCGACGAGGAGCCCGGCCGCGTCGGCCGACGCCCTCGGTGCCGTCAGTGCGGGCCCGGCGACGTACGACCTGTCGGGTGCCCGCACGACGAACCCGCGGTACGCGAGCATGGCGAGCAGCCGATGGGCCGTCGACTTCGCGACGCCGAGGTCCCGTGCGGCCTCGCCGACCCGCACGACCCCGTCCCGCATGACCGTCTGCAGCAGCACCAGCGCGTTGTCGACCGACTCGATCGCGTACCGGGGCGAGTTCTGCACGGCAGAACTCTAGGTCGTCGCCCGTGGAGAGCGACGGCTCGCGCTCAGGAGACCGCGGCCAGCCCGAACGTCACCCGGGACGCCGAGACGGCCTCGGGCAGCGAGGCGTGCCAGCGCCACGCCCGGGGCACGAGCACGGCCTCGGCGGGGACCAGGGCGCGGTCCGGCAGCACGACGTGCACGAGCAGGTCGGGCGCGGGCAGCTCGGCCGCCACGGCGCGCAGCACGCTCGCGACCGTGGCCGCGGGCAGGTCGGACAGGTCCAGGACGAGCGGACGGCGATCGCCGCGCTGCGCGGCGCCGCCCGGGCCGGCCGCCCGGCTCGTCAGGGCGGCCACCTCGTCGACGGACATGGTGGCGGCGCGGATCACTGCGGTACAAAGACTGAACGGCACGTTCTCTCGGACCTTCCCCGTGGTGAGCCGGCGCCCCGGTACGGCGTCCGGCTCGTGGACCATTCAACCGACACATGACCGGCCGGGCGTCCCGGTTGCAGTGGCACGACCTGAACGACCGACGGCGGTACCGGCCGAACGACGGGTGGCGATCAGGGCCGGGCGGCGCGGTCGTCCGCCGCGAGCAGCGCCGACAGCCGGCCCACCGTCCCGTCGAGGTCCGCGGTCGTCGTCCTCGGGTTGATCGTGCACAGCCGCAGCACGGTGCGGCCGCCGAGGACGGTGCTGCTCACGGCCGCCCAGCCGGAGGCCGTGAGGGCCGCGGCCGCGCGGCGGTGCGCGTCGTCGTCCCGGGCCGGCGCGGCGAACGTGACCACACCGAGGCTCGCGCCGGTGACGACCTCGAGCGCCGGGTCGGCCTCGACGAGGGCCTGCGCGTACTCGGCGAG
This sequence comes from Kineosporia sp. R_H_3, assembly GCF_002198675.1. Taxonomy (GTDB): domain Bacteria; phylum Actinomycetota; class Actinomycetes; order Actinomycetales; family Kineosporiaceae; genus R-H-3. The sequence goes on from NZ_MWLL01000089.1 coordinate 25,790, forward strand.
CCCGATGCCGCGGTCGACGGCGGCGGCGACCCGGTCGGCGCCGTACGTGCGGAACGTCAGCCACAGCTTGAAGGCCCGCCCGCGCCGGGTCAGCTCGAGGCTGCGGTTGTGCAGGTCGACCCGGCCCTGGTCGCCGCCCTGGCCGCCACCCTGGCCGCCACCCTGGACGTCGGCGAGGTACTCGGGGTGCATCGCGAACGCGGCCTCGAGCGCACCGGGCCGCCGGACGAGGACGCACGCGAGGTCGTACGGCTGGAAGAGCCACTTGTGCGGGTCGATGACGAGGCTGTCGGCCCGGTCGAGCCCGGCGAGCACCTGCCGTCCGCGGGGCGTGACCGCGGCCGGGCCGCCGTAGGCGCCGTCGACGTGCAGCCACAGGCCGTGCTCGGCGCACAGGTCCGCGAGCCCGTCGAGGTCGTCGACGCGGCCGGTGTTCGTCGTGCCGGCGGTCGCGACGACGACGGCCGGTCGGCGGCCGACGGCGAGATCGGCGAGGACGGCCCGCCGGACGGCGTCCGCGGTGAGCGCGTACCGGTCGCCGGTCGGCAGGACGCGGACGTCGTCCGGTGCCCACCCGGTCGAGAGCAGGCCGCGGGCGATCGAGGAGTGCGTCTGGTCCGACAGGTACACGACGCCCGTCGTCCCGTCGCGGCTCGTCCGGTGCCGGGCGGCGAGCAGCGCGGTGACGTTGGCCGTCGACCCGCCCGACTGCAGCACGCCCTCGGTGCCCGGCGGGAGCCCGAGGGCCTCCCGCAACCACTCGACGACGACGAGCTCGACGGTCGTCGGGCCGGCCCCGCCGCCCCAGCTCGACGCGATCGACTGCGTGCCGGTCGCGAGCCACTCGCCGAGCACGCCCGCGAACGAGGACGGCCCGGGGACGCGCGCGAAGTAGCGTGGGTGGTCGCCGTGCTGCTGGTGCGGGACGGCGGTCGCGGCGAGGGTGCGCAGGCCCGCGGCGAGGCCGCCGGCCGGGTGGCCGGTATCCCGGGGCAGCGGGCCGCCGAGCCCGGCCCGCAACGTGGCGGGGTCGCCGGCGAGCAGCGCGGGCCGCTCGCGCATCCCGGCGAGGTGGTCGACGACGAGGTCGACGACGAGATGCCCGAGCCGGCGCATCTCGTCGGGCGGCAGGTCGAGCAGGTCCGGCGGGACGTCGAGGGACCGCCGGGTGCCCTCGTCGAGGTCCGGCGCGCAGGTCTCGCGCATCAGCAGGTCTGACGCATCAGCAGGTCGGCCGCATCAGACGATGTTCCGCTCGGGCCGGCCGCCGCCCGCGACGGCGAACCGCTCGGCCGACATCGACGACACGTCGACGACCGGCTCCCGGCCGAGGTAGAGGTCCCGCACGACCTCACCGACGGCGGGCCCCTGGAGGAAGCCGTGCCCCGAGAAGCCGGTGGCGTAGAGCACCCTCGAGACCCCGGCCGCCTCGCCGATGAGCGCGTTGTGGTCGGGCGTCACCTCGTAGAGCCCGGCCCAGTGCTGCGCCATCCCGACCTCGCCGAGCGTCGGGCAGCGGCGCTCGACGGCGTCCATGAGGTCGGGCAGCCAGGCCTCGCTGTACCCCAGCTTCACACCGGGTTCCTCTGCGGCGTAGGACATCCCGAGCAGCACGGCCGGGCCCTCGCGGTGCAGGTAGAACGTCGACGTCGCGTCGATCGTCATCGGCATCGTCGGCGGCAGCAGCGCCTCGGTGGCCGCGTCGAGGGGTTCGGTGACGAGGATCTGACGGCGCAGCGGGGTGACCGGCAGGTGGACGCCGGCGGTCGCGGCGAGCGGCTGCGCCCAGGCGCCGGCGGCGACGACGACGGTCGACGTCGCGACGGTGCCTGCCGTCGTCCGCACGCCCGTGACGTCGCCGCCGGAGACCTCGATGCCCGTGACCTCGACGCCCGTGCGCACCGTCGCGCCGTGGCCCCGGGCGCCGGTGGCGTAGCCGAGGACGACGGACTCCGGCGAGCAGTAGCCGTCGCGGTGGTGGAACGTCGCCATGAGCACGTCGTCCGTGACGACCCCGGGCGAGAGCGCGGCGGCCTGCTCCGCGGTGAGCACCTGCGACGCGACGCCCATCCGGTTCTGCAGCGCGACGGACTCGGTGAAGACGGGGACGTCGTCCGGGTCGGTCACGAGGAACAGGTAGCCGGGCTGGTGCAGGTCGATCTCCTGGCCCGGCCGGACGGCGAACCGCTCGAAGGCGTCGAGGCCGCGGGCGCCGAGGGCGACGTTCACCGGGTCGGAGAACTGCGCCCGGACACCGCCCGCGCACCGCGAGGTCGACCCGGCCGCGAGCTGGTCGCGTTCGAGCAGCAGGACGTCGGTCACGCCCGCCTCGGCGAGGTGGAAGGCGATAGACGCCCCCATCACCCCGCCGCCGACGACGACGACCTCCGCCCGGTCGGGGACCGGCCGGGGGGTGGTCATCCGAAGCTCACGCCCTGCGCGAGCGGGAGCTCGGTGGAGTAGTTCACCGTGTTCGTCGCGCGGCGCATGTACGCGCGCCAGGCGTCGGAGCCGGACTCGCGGCCGCCGCCGGTCGTCTTCTCGCCGCCGAACGCGCCGCCGATCTCGGCGCCCGAGGTGCCGATGTTGACGTTGGCGATGCCGCAGTCCGAGCCGGCGGCGGAGAGGAACAGCTCCGCCTCGCGCTGGTCGAGGGTGAAGATGCTCGACGAGAGCCCCTGCGGGACGTCGTTGTGGAGCGCGATCGCCTCGTCGAGGGTCGTGTACGTCATGACGTAGAGCAGCGGCGCGAAGGTCTCGCGGCGGACGACGTCGGTCTGCGCGGGCATCCGCACGATCGCCGGCCGCACGTAGTAGGCGCCGTCGTCGCCCGGCTGCCGGTCGCCGCCGACGAGCAGGGTGCCGCCGTCGGCGACCGCCTCGGCGATCGCGGCCTGCATCTTCTCGAAGGCGGCCCGGTTGACGAGCGGCCCGACGAGGACGTCGGCGTCGGTCGGGTCGCCGATCCGCAGCTTCTCGTAGACCGGCACGAGCCGGCCGAGCAGGTCCTCGACGACCGACTCGTGGACGACGAGGCGCCGCATCGTCGTGCAGCGCTGCCCGGCGGTGCCGGCGGCGGCGAAGGTGATGCCGCGGACGGCGAGGTCGAGGTCGGCGGACGGCGCGACGACGGCCGCGTTGTTGCCGCCGAGCTCGAGCAGGGTCTCGCCGAACCGGGAGGCGACCCGGGGCGCGATCTCGCGGCCCATCCGCTCCGAGCCGGTGGCGCTGACGAGGGCGACGCGCGGGTCGTCGAGCAGCGCCGCGGCGTCGTCCCGCTCGGCGAGGACGAGGCGGTGGACGCCGTCCGGCGAGCCGGTCTCGGCGATCGCCCGGTCGAGGATCGCCGAGCAGGCGAGCGAGGTGAGGGGTGTGGTCTCCGACGGCTTCCACACGACGGTGTCGCCGCAGACGAGCGCGACCGCGGTGTTCCAGGCCCAGACCGCGGCCGGGAAGTTGAAGGCGGAGATGACGGCGACGACGCCGCGCGGGTGCCAGGTCTCGAAGAGCCGGTGCCCCGGGCGCTCCGACGGGAGCGTGCGGCCGGCCATGCTCCGCGACAGCCCGACGGCGTAGTCGCAGACGTCGATCATCTCCTGGATCTCGCCGAGGGCCTCGGAGCGGATCTTGCCGACCTCGAGGGTGACGAGCTCGGCGAGGTCGGCCTTGTGCTCCTCGAGGAGGCGGCCGAAGTGCTTGACGAGCGCGCCGCGGACCGGGGCGGGCGTCGTCCGCCAGGTGACGAAGGCGGCGCTCGCGTCGTCGATCGCCGTGACGACCGCTGCGGCGTCCGGCCGGCCGACCGTGGCGATGACGCCGCCGGTGATCGGGGACGTCACGGGGGAGGTCCCGGCGGGGACGGTGGCGCCGCAGGCGGCGAGGGCGCGGGCCGCGGAGGCGGCGAGGTCGGTCGTCGAGGGCATGGGGTCGAGCATGCCTGATCGGAAGGTTGAGGAAAAGCGAGACTTGCCCGAGGCTATGTCTAAGAGAACCTAAGAGATTGCCTCCGGCGGGGAAGGACGCGGCGTGCGGCTCAACCTCAACCACCTCGCGGCCCTGCGCGAGCTCGACCGGCTCGGCACGTTGTCCGCCGTCGCGCGCTCCCTCAGCTACACCTCGGGCGCGCTCTCGCAGCAGATGGACGCCCTCGAGCGGGCCGTCGGCGCCCCGGTGCTCGTGCGGGTCGGGCGCGGCGTCGTCCTCACCGACGTCGGGCGGGCCCTCGTCGACCATGCGGACGCCGTCCTCGGGGCGGAGGAGCGGGCCCGGCAGGCCGCCGCGGTCGCGTCGGGTCGGCCGGCCGCGCCGGTCACGCTCGGCACGTGGGGGAGCACGGCGGCCGCGCTCCTCGTCCCGCTGCTGCGGGTCGCCGCCGCCGAGCACCCGGGCCTGCGGGTCCGCACCCGCGAGGTCGACGTCAACACCGCCGCCGCGGCCGTGCGGCACCGCGAGGTCGACGTCGCCTTCGGCCTCGACTACCCGGACTGGCCGCTGCCGCGGGACAAGGACATCGAGCTCGTCCTGCTGCGGCGCGAGCGGTTCATGGTGGCCTCCGCCGCCTCGGACCCCGACCGGCTGCCGGCGCGCGCCGCGCTCGCCGACCTCGCCGGCCGGCCCTGGATCCTCCCGGTGCGGGAGACCGCGATGGGCCGGGCAGTGCTCTCCGCGTTCCGCCGGGCCGGTCTCGAGCCCGACGTCTCGCACGAGGTCAACGACACGGCGAGCTCGCTGCGGCTCGTCGAGCAGGGTCTCGGCCTCGCCCCGGTCACCGACCTCATGCTCCGGCTCGCCCCGCGGGCCCGGCTGCGGCTCACCGAACCCGTGGAGACGCTCGCCCGCGACCTCGTGCTCGTCGTCCCCGTCGACCGCGCCGGGCGGGCCGGGGTCGACGCGCTCGTCGAGGTCGTCCGCGCAGCGGTCCCCGCGGTCGGCTGAGGCGGGGCGGCCGCGGGGGCGCTACCGGCGCAGCAGCGGCAGCACCGCGCGGCCGAGCAGGTCGACCCCGCCGGCGTCCGTGAGCCCGTGCGGGGTGCCGAACTCGACGCGCCGGGCCCCGGCGTCGAGCACCGCCCGGGCCTGGGCGGCGACGTGCTCGGGGTCGCCGGAGAACGCGAAGAGGTCGAGGACGTCGTCCGGCACGAGCCGGCCCGCCGCGTCGTCCCGGCCGGCGGCGACCTCGGCGCGCACCCGGTCGAGCAGGTCCTGCGGGACGCCGGCCGTCGGGTCGAGGCCGGCGACGACGGCGAGGTACATCGCGACCTCGCGGCGGGCCCTCGCCCGGGCCGCGGCCGCGTCGGTGTCGACGACCGTCACGGCCCCGACGACGACCCCGACGTCGTCGGCGCTGCGCCCGGCGGGCAGCGCGCCGGCGCCGGTCCAACCGCGCATGACGTCGACCATCGCGGGGTTGGCGCTGCCCCCGACCTTGACCTCGTCGGCGACCTCACCGGCGAGCGCCGCCGTCCGCGGGCCCCACGTGCCGAGCAGCACGGGCGGCACCTGCGCGGGCAGGTCGTAGCGCAGCCGGGTGCCGGCGGCGAGGCGGAAGTGCTTGCCGGAGAACGGCTCCGGGTCACCCGTGAGCAGGGCCCGGACGACGCCCACGGCCTCGCGCAGGTGCCCGACCGGGGCCGGCTGGTCGATCCCGACCTGCCCCAGCCACGTCCCACGGGCCAGGCCCAGGTACGCGCGCCCGGAGCTCGCGGCGTCGAGGGCCGCGAGCTGCCCGGCGATCTCGTAGGGATGCATGGTGTAGGGGTTCCAGCAGGCGGCACCGAGCCGCACCCGGGACGTCGCGTGCGCCATCTCGAGCAGGGCGGGCAGCGGCGGCTGGTAGAGCAGGTCCGCGTAGACCGACAGGACGTCGAAGCCCGCCTCCTCGGCGGCGCGGGCGAGCCGGGCGTAGTCGCCCGGGCGCTTGTCCGACTGGATGCCGAGCCCGACCTCCTGCCGGACCGCCCGCCGCGGGCCCGTCGCCGGTGCGCTCACGTGAGGTCCGAGGTCCGCAGCCGGCTCGTGCCGGTCCGGGTGATGCGCATGACGAGCCGCTCGTCGGGGTCCGGGCAGGCGACGAGGCTGTCCTGCTCGAGCCAGTCCCCGGGCGGCAGCGACCGCTGCTTGGCGGGCAGCAGCGGCAGCACGGACGCGAGGGCGTAGAGGCAGAAGTGCTTGCCGGCCGGGAGCCGGACCTCGTTGCTGCGCACGACGTCGAAGTGGTCGCCGACCGCGAGGCCGCAGACCGGTCGGCCGTCGATCCGCTCGACGGTGACCCGCAGGTCGTGGAGCACGGTCTCGTCCGGTGCGGCCGGGGCGTCGTCGTCGCTCATGGTGCTCTCCTCCGGGCCGGTCAGGCCGCGTGGTCGGGGTGGCCGTACCCGGCACGGTCGTCGCGGACGACGGTCCCGCCCTTCATGACCCAGCGGATGCCGCGCAGCGCCGAGACGTCGGCGGTGGGGTCGCCGTCCGTCGCGACGAGGTCGGCGAACCGGCCGGGGGTCACGCTGCCCACGTCGCCGTCCGCGCCGAGCCAGCGCGCCGGGACGACGGTCGCGGCCCGCAGCGCCGCGGGCGCGTCGAGCCCGTGGCCGGCGCCGAGCGCGGCCATGTGCTCGAGCTCGCGGACCGTCGCGGAGGTCCCCTCGAACGGCCAGAACGGCGGCATGTCGCTGCCGAGCATCACCGTGACGCCGGCCGCGAGCGCCATCCGGTAGCTCTCGACGTGGCGCGGCCCGGCGTCCAGCGACCGCTGCTGCATCCACGCCGGGACCCCGAGGGAGTCGAAGAAGGCCGCGCACCGGGTGACGACGAGCGTCGGCACGAGGGCCGTGCCGGCGGCGGCCATCGCCGCCGCGACCTCGGCGGTCAGCTGGTAGCCGTGCTCGACGCAGTCCAGGCCCAGCTCCACGGCCTCCGCGATGACCTCCGCCGGGCCCGCGTGCGCGGTGACCTTGCGGCCCCAGGCGTGCGCCGTCCCGATGACCGCGGCCATCTCGTCGCGGGTCAGCTGCGGCGTCGAGATCTGCTCGTGCTCACCGGCGATGCCGCCGGAGATCATCACCTTGACGAGGTCCGCGCCGACCTTCACCTGGAGCCGGACCCCGCGGGTGAAGCCGTCGGCCCCGTCGCACTCGAGGGTGTCCGGGCTGTCGTGCCCGTGCCCGCCGGTGCACACGAGCGCCCGGCCCGCGGTGAAGATCCGCGGGCCCGGGACCCGGCCGGCGTCCACCGCGCGCCGCAGGTCGAGCTCGGAGTGGTCCTTCTCCGCGACGCAGCGCACCGTCGTGACGCCGCTGAGCAGCGTGCGCCGGGCGCCGTCCGCCATGTACAGCGCGAGCGCGTACGGGCCCATCGCCATGATCTCGTCGCCGGCGGCGCCGGGCAGCGACAGCGAGAAGTGGGTGTGCATGTTGAGCAGCCCGGCCATGACGTGCGCGCCGCCGAGGTCGATCTCGCGGACGGCGTCCCCGGCCCCACCTCGGACCTGCCCGGCCCGGACCTCCTGCTCCGGCCCGACCGCGAGGATGCGGCCGTCGTCGCCGACGAGCACCGCGGCGTCGCGCAGGACGCCGTCGTGCACGGAGTCGAAGACGTGGCAGCCGGTGACGAGCGTGCGGGGGCGGACGTCGGCGCGCGGCGTCGTCGTCACGGCTCCGTACCGATCGCCGCGAGCTCGTCGGTGAGCCCGAGCAGCTCCCAGCGCAGCAGCGCGACGGGCACGTTCCCGTTGAGCCACAGCGCGTCGTGCAGCCGCCGCAGCTCGAAGGTGTCGCCCTCGACCCGGGCCGCGTCGGCGACGAGGGCGAGGACCTGGCTCTTGCCGATCTGGTAGGTGATCGCCTGCCCGGGGCACTCGGCGAAGAACGAGGCCTCCTCGACGGCGGTCTCGCGGTCCATCGGGACGAGGCGCTCCAGCACGTCCGCGGCACCGGCGACGTCGAGGTCCCCGAGCGCGAGCGCGACGTCGACCTCCACCCGCAGGGCGCGCAGCCGCATCATGTTCGCGAGGATCGCCCGGGAGTGCGGGGCGTCGTCGAACAGCCCCGCAGCGAGCATGAGCTCCTCGTTGTAGAAGGCGATGCCCTCGTTGGAGCCGGAGTCGTAGTAGTGCCGCCGGACCGGTCGCGGGTGCGCCCAGGACAGGGCGAGCTGCTGGAAGTGCACCCCTTCGTGGACGATGCCGAGCCGGGGGTCGCGCGCGTTGGCGGCGTAGAAGTACGGCAGGTCCGGCCCCGGTGCGGGGACGTACGCGGTGCCGTCCTCGTCGAGCCGGTCGGGACCGGTGAGGTCGTCGGTGACGCCGAGGAACCGCAGCGGCTCGAGGTACGCCGGCATCGGCAGGTTGAGGTAGTCGCGCAGCGCGTCCGGCTGCGTGAGCAGGCCCTGGTCCTCGTAGAAGGCCCGGACCTGCGCCATCCCGCGGGCCTCGTCCGCGGCCTGCGCCGCGGCGTCGGCGGGCAGGTCCGGCAGCGGGACGGCGGCGGCCCGGTTGCGCGCGACGACCTCGAAGGCCCGCGCGCGGTCGTACTCCAGGCGCCCGATGTCCCGGACCCGCTCCGGCGACCACGGCACGCAGGCGACCTCGCGCAGGAACCAGGCGTAGGGCTCACGCCCGACCGGCTCGGCGTCCGGCAGCCCGGGCAGCCACGTCGCGAGGACGTCCCGGAAGGCGCCGAGCGCACGCCCGGCGTCCGCGGCGGCGGCGAGCAGGTCGTCGGCGACGTCCGGCGCCAGGTCCGCGACGGCGGCCACGAGCGCCCGCGCGCTCGCGACGACCCGGGCCTCGACGTCGGCGAGCTCGTCGACGGCCGAGCGCGTGAACGGGGCGACGCAGCGGCCCTCGACCATCTCCAGGCCGGTGGCGAGCGTGCCGGGTGCGGCCCGCAGGAGTCGCAGCACCTCGGCGGCGCGCGGCGCGTCGACGCCGGGGCGCAGCAGGGTGTCGAAGACGGGGCCGATCGCCTGGTCGACGTAGAACCGCGGCTGCGCCCACACCTCGAGGACGTCGAGCTCCCAGGTGAGCCGGGCCACGGCCGAGCGCAGCAGGCGGTGGTCGACCCGGTCGGCGACCTGGGCGCCGGCGACCGCCGGGGCGAGATCCGCGAGCTCGGCGGCGAAGCCGTCCCGGGCCGCCCGGTGCCGCACCACGGCGTCCGCGCCGACCTCGGGCAGCCAGCCCGCCGGCCGGTCGAGCCGGGGGATGTCGTCCCGGCCGCGCGGCTGCTGCACGGCGCGCCACCGCCAGAACCGGTCCGCGAGGTCGTCGAGCTGCTGCATGGTCCCCAAGACTCGACCTGGACAATCGTTTGCGCAACTATCGTCGCCGGGAGCGTGCGAGGAGGGAGAGCCGTGGCCGTCGACCTGCGCGGCGTCGCGGCCGAGTGCGGGGTGTCGGTGGCGACCGCCTCCCGGGCGCTCAACGGCTCTCCGCGGGTGAGCGCGGACACCGTGCGCCGGGTGCGCGAGGCCGCGGACCGGCTGGGCTACCGGCCCAACGCCAGCGCGCGGGCACTGCGGACCTCCCGCTCCCGGTTCGTCGGGCTCGTCGTGACGAACCTCGTCAACGTGAGCTTCCACGTCATCGCCGAGGTCGTGCAGCAGCGCCTCGCGGAGCAGGGCTACCAGATGGTGCTGTCCGTCACGGGGGGCGACGCGGCGCACGAGCTCGAGGCGCTGCGGATGCTCGCCGACCACAGCGCCGAGGGCGTCGTCGTCGTCGGGGCCGACGCACCGGCCACCGACGAGCTGCGCCGGCTCGCGCTGCCCGCCGTGCACCTGGCCCGGCGGCCCGACCGGCCGGCGGGCGACTGCGTGCTCGTCGACGACCTCACCGGTGCGCGGGACGCCACCGCGCACCTCGCGGGCCTCGAGCACCGGCGGATCGCCGTCGTGTGCGGCCCGCAGACCGTGACGTCGGGCCGGGAGCGGCTCGCCGGCTACCGGCTCGGCCTGCAGGACGCCGGGGTCGCCGAGGCCGCCGAGCTCGTCCTGCCCGGCCCGTTCACCCCTGCCCACGGGCGGGACGCGGTGGCACGGCTGCTCGCGCTGCCGGCCCGGCGCCGTCCGACCGCGCTGCTCGTGACGAACCACGAGGCGGCGTTCGGGGTGCTCCCCGCGCTCCACGAGGCGGGGGTCGACGTGCCGGGCCGGCTCAGCGTCGTCTGCTACGAGGACGCCGAGATCATGCGCTGGTGGCACCCCGCGGTCACGGTCGTCGACATCAACCCCGCGGAGATGGGCGAGCTCGCCGCCCGGCTCCTGCTCGAGCGGATCACCGGTGCCCGGCCCGGGACGACCCGGCCGGGGGAGTTCCGGGTGGGCACCCACCTCACCGTGCGGGCCTCGTGCGGGGCACCGCCGCCCCGGTGACGGCGGGGAGACGGTGATGTTGCGGTTGGGATACAAGCGGTCCCCGGATGCGGATCTTGCTTGACGGCCGGTGGCGGTGCTGCGACCGTTGCGCAGTCGCCGGGCTGCGTAATCGTTTGTACTGGCGACGCCGCGCGGGCGGACGGCCCGTCGACCACCTCGGAAGTGAGGGCAGCATGCGCAAACGCTCGTTCGTCGTCGGCTCGGCGTCGCTGGTGGCGCTCATGGCGCTCGCCGCGTGCGGGGGCGGGAGCTCGGCGGGCACGCCGGCCTCCGGTACCGGCTCGGCCGCCGCGCCCGCGAACCAGACCCTCGTCGTCGACACGACCTTCAACCTCAAGACCGTCGACCCGGGCCGGATGTTCGAGACGACGGGCCTGCTCATCGACCGCGCCCTCTACTCGACGCTCCTCACCTTCACGGGCGGCGACGTCAAGAAGCCGGTGCCGGACCTCGCCGAGTCCTACACGGCGTCCCCGGACGGCACGACGTACACGTTCAAGCTCCGCAGCGACGCGGTCTTCTCCGACGGCACCCCGGTCACGTCCGCCGACGTCGTGTTCTCCCTCAACCGGGTCAAGGCGATCGCGGGCAACCCGTCGTTCCTCATGGCGGGCATCACCGTGACGGCGCCGGACGCCTCGACGGTCGTGCTCACGAGCGAGAAGCCGAACCCGTCGATCCCGTTCATCGTGCCGAACCCGGCGCTCGGCATCCTCAACTCCAAGGCCGTCAAGGCCGCGGGCGGGACGGACGCCGAGGGCGCGGACAAGAACGACAAGGCCGAGACGGCGCTCAACACGGCGTCCCAGGGCAGCGGGCCGTACACCCTGACGAGCTTCAGCACGACGACGCAGGTCGTCCTCGAGGCGAACGCGAAGTACTGGGGCACCAAGCCGGCCTACTCCAAGGTCGTGCTGCGCAACGTCGCCGCCAACGTCCAGAAGCTCAACGTCACCAAGGGCGAGTCCCAGATCGCGCTCGACCTCTCGCCGACCCAGGCCGAGGGCATGAAGGACGTGCAGGTCGTCAACGGGGCCTCGCCGAACGTCTTCTTCCTCTTCACGAACGACGACCCCAAGATCTCCGCGACGACGGCGAACAAGGACTTCCAGGAGGCCGTCCGCTACGGGATCGACTACGACGGGCTCGTGACGCTCGCCGGCACCGGCTCGACGCAGGCGGCCGGCGTCATCCCGACGATGTTCCTCGGCAGCCTGCCGGCCGGGTCCGGCGTCAAGCGCGACGTCACCCGGGCGAAGGCCGCGCTCGCGCGGTCCGGCATCAGCAACCCGACGGTCGACATCGGCTACCCGAGCGACTTCGCCTCCAACGGCATCGCCTTCGGCGACCTCGCCGCCCGGGTGCAGGCCAACCTCAAGGAGGTCGGCATCACGGTGAACCTCAAGGGCTCGTCGGTGCAGACCGCCCTCGCGGAGTACCGCGACGGCAAGGAGCAGATGGGGCTGTGGTTCTGGGGCCCGGACTACCCGGACCCGGGCGACTACCTCGTCTTCCTCCCCGACCAGCTCGTCGGCAAGCGCGCCGGCTACGTCAAGGGCGCGAACCCGGCGCTCGAGGCGCTCGGCGAGAAGGCCGCGACGACGGTCGACGACGTGGAGCGGGTCAAGCTCTACGAGCAGATCCAGACCGAGCTCAACACGACGAGCCCGTTCATGCCGCTCCTGCAGCCGGCGCAGATCGTCGTCGCCGGCCCGTCGGTGAAGAACGTGCAGTCGAACGCGGTCTGGCTCGCGACGCTCAGCGAGCTCGGTTAGGACCCGTACCGACAGTGAGCTCTGCCGACAGCGCCCTCCCGGTCCCGGTGGGACGCCCGCGCACGCGGGCGTCCCGCCGGGACCTGTGGCGTTTCCTCGCCAAGCGGCTGGCCGCGGGCGTGGTCCTCTGCATCGGGATCACCCTCGTCTCGTTCGTGCTGACCCAGCTCGTCCCGGGCGACCCGGCGGCCGCGAACCTCGGCAACCGGGCGGTCGAGGACCCGGCCGCGGTCGCCGCCTTCCGCGCGCAGTACGGCCTCGACAAGCCGCTGCCGGTCCAGTACGGGGTCTACCTCGGCAAGCTCGTCCGCGGCGACCTCGGGGAGTCGCAGCAGAGCCACCGCACCGTCAAGGCCGACCTCGCCGAGTACATCCCCGCGACGTTCGAGCTCGCGCTCTTCGCCATCGTGCTCTCGCTCGTCGTCGGGGTGACCCTCGGCGTCGTCGCTGCGGTGTTCCGGGACCGCTGGCCGGACCAGGTGCTGCGCGTGGTGAGCCTCGCCGGTGTCTCCATGCCGACGTTCTGGATCGCCCTGCTCGCGTTCTTCGTCTTCTTCTACAAGCTCGGCTGGCTCCCCGGGGGCGGCCGGCTCGGCCCGGCGCTCACCCCGCCGCCGCGCACCACCGGGATGTTCACGGTGGACGCCGCCCTGGCCGGCCAGTGGAGCGTCCTGGGTTCCGCGCTGGAGCACCTGGTCCTGCCCGGGCTCGTCCTCGCCACCTACACCGTGGGGATGCTGCTGCGCTTCACCCGGGCGTCCATGCTCGAGATCCTCGGCAACGACTACGTCCGCGCCGCGCGGGCCAAGGGCCTGCCCGAGCGGGTCGTCGTCGTCCGGCACGTGCTTCGCCCGGCGCTCATCTCGATCATCACGGTGGCCGGTCTCGCGTTCGGCAGCCTGCTGTCGGGCACCGTCCTCGTCGAGACGATCTACTCCTGGCCGGGCCTGGGGCAGTACGCCTACACGAGCGCCAAGAACCTCGACCTGCCGGCGATCATGGGTGTGAGCGTCGTCGTCGCCGCGGTCTACATCGCGATCAACCTGCTCGTCGACCTGCTCTACGGCGTCATCGACCCGCGGATCCGGCTGTCGTGAGCGCCGGTTCCGTGCAGGCCGCGGCAGGGACGACGCCGGACGTCACCGGCGTCACCGGGGTCGCCCGCGCCCCGTGGCGCTCGCCGCTCGCCGTCGTCGGCGTGACGATCATCGCCGGCTGGCTCGTCCTGGCCGCCGTCGCGCCATGGGTCGCCCCGAGCGACCCGCTCGCGCAGGACGCCGCGATCCTCCAGGCGCCGTCGGGGGCGCACTGGTTCGGCACCGACGAGCTCGGCCGCGACGTGCTGTCCCGGGTGCTCCACGGCGCCCGGATCTCGCTGCCGCTGGCCTTCGTCCTCGTCGCGGCCTCGACGCTCATCGGCTCGGTCGTCGGTGCGGTCGCCGGGTTCTTCGGGCGCTGGGTCGACTCCGTGGCCATGCGGCTGGCCGACCTCGTCTTCGCGTTCCCCGGGATCATCCTCGCGCTCGCCATCGCCGCCGCGCTCGGCCCGCAGCTGCGCAACGCGGTCATCGCCGTCGTCATCGTGTCGTGGCCCGGCTACGCCCGGCTCGTGCGCAGCCTCGTGCTCGCGGCCCGGACCTCGCAGTACGTCGTCTCCTCCCGGCTGCTCGGCGCGTCCGGGCTGCGGACGCTGTTCGTCGACGTCCGGCCGAACATCGCCGGCCCGGTCCTCGTCATGTCGGCCCTCGACATCGGCAACGCCGTCCTGCTGCTGTCCGGTCTGTCGTTCCTCGGGCTCGGCGCGCAGCCGCCGACGCCGGAGTGGGGCGCGATGGTGGCCGCCGGGTCGCAGAACTTCGACCGCTGGTGGGTCGGCCTGTTCCCGGGCCTGGCGATCCTCACGGTCGTCCTGGCGTTCAACTTCGTCGGGGACACCCTGCGCGACGTGCTCGACCCGCGCACGGCCCGGGCGCTGCGGGAGTGAGCGCCGTGGAACCGCTGCTGCGGGTCGAGGACCTGCGCGTCGACCTGCCGACCCGGCGCGGCCTGCGGCCGGCCGTCGACGGGCTGTCCTTCGACGTCGCCGAGGGCGAGATCGTCGGCATCGCGGGGGAGAGCGGCAGCGGCAAGACGATGACCGCGATGACGCTGCTCGGCCTGCTGCCGCACGGCGCCCGGACGAGCGGGTCCGCCCGCTTCGACGGCCGCGAGCTGCTCTCGCTGCCCCGCCGGCAGCTGCGCGACCTGCGCGGCCGGCAGATCGCCATGGTGTCGCAGGACCCCTCGACGGCGCTGCACCCGATCCTGCCGGTCGGCACCCAGGTCACCGAGCACATGCGCCACCACCTCGGGCTCTCGAAGAGCGCGGCCAGGGCGGAGGCCGTCGACCTGCTCGCGACGGTCCGGATCCCCGACCCGGAGCGGGCGCTCGGCGCGTACCCGGGGCAGTTCTCCGGCGGCATGCGGCAGCGCATCGCCATCGCCGTGGCGCTCGCCGCCCGGCCCCGGCTGCTGCTCGCCGACGAGCCGACGACGGCGCTCGACGTGACCGTCCAGGCCGGGATCCTGCGGCTGCTCGACCGGCTGCGCCGCGAGCGCGGGCTCGCCGTCCTCGTCATCACCCACGACCTCGGGGTGATGTCCGCCGTGGCCGACCGGGTCGCCGTGATGTACGCCGGGCGGCTCGCCGAGAGCGGGCCGCGGGCCGAGGTGCTCGCGCGGCCCCGGCACCCGTACACCCGGGGGCTGCTCGACGCGCTGCCGCACCCCGAGGCCGCCGACGACCCGGCCCGCGTCGCGCTGCGGCCGATCCCGGGCAGCCCGCCCTCCCTCGGCGAGGTGCCGGCCGGCTGCCCGTTCCACCCGCGGTGCGCGTTCGCCGTCCCGGCCTGCGCCACCGACCGCCCCGAGCCGCTGCCGGTCACCGCCGGGCACCTGCTCGCCTGCCCGCCGGACCCGCTGCACCGGACCGGCGCCGCGCCGGCCGACGAGGAGGCCCCCGCATGACCGGCCCGGGCGCCACGCGCGACGACGGACCGGTGCTGCTCGAGCTGGCCGCGGCGGCCGTACTCGACGGCGTCGACCTCACGGTGGCCGCCGGCGAGGTCGTCGGGCTCGTCGGGGAGTCCGGCTGCGGCAAGTCCTCGCTCGGTCGGGCCGCCGTCGGGCTCGAGCCGCTCGCCGCCGGCTCGGCCCGTTTCCTCGGCGAGCCGGTGACGACGATCGGCCGGGGCGCCCGCCCGGGCCGGCTGCGCCGGCTCCAGATGGTGTTCCAGGACCCGTACTCCTCGCTCAACCCCCGGCGCACGGTCGGTGACCTCGTCGCCGACGGCGTGACCCTCGGCGGCGGCAGCCGGGCCGAGGGCCGCACCCGGGCCGCGGCCCTGCTCGAGCGGGTCGGGCTGCCGGCGTCCGCGACCGCTGCCTATCCGCACGAGTTCAGCGGCGGCCAGCGGCAGCGGATCGCCATCGCGCGCACCCTCGCCGCCGACCCGCTGTGCATCGTCGCCGACGAGCCGATCAGCGCGCTCGACGCCTCCGCGCAGGCCACGGTCGCGAACCTGCTCTCCGGGCTGGTCCGCGACGGCGGCATCGGGCTGCTGCTCATCTCGCACGACCTGTCCGTCGTGCGGCAGGTCGCCGACCGGGTCGCCGTCATGTACCTGGGGCGGGTCGTCGAGGTCGGTACCACCGAGCAGGTCTGGTCCCGCCCGCAGCACCCGTACACGCAGGCCCTCGTCGCGGCGATCCCGCGGCCGGACGGCGGCGGCGTGCTGCCCGCGGACCTGCCGGGTGACGTCCCGGACCCGGCGGACCCGCCGTCCGGCTGCCGGTTCCACCCGCGCTGCCCGATCGCCGAAGACCGTTGCCGCACGACCGACCCGCGCCCGGAGCCGGTCGCCGGCCGCGAGGTGGCCTGTCTCGTGCGGGCCGCGCCGTCCGCCCGGGCCGACGCATGAGCGGGCCGGTCACGACAGGTGCCGGGACGCAACGGTTGCGCGACGGCACGGGCTGGCAGGACGTCGGCGGCTACAGCCGGGCGGTGCGCCGCGGCCCGCTCGTCGCGGTGAGCGGCACGACCGCGCACGGGCCGGACGGTGCGGCCCTGTTCCCCGGGGACACGTACGGCCAGGCGCGGCACTGCCTCGGCGTCGTCCTCGGCGCGGTCGAGGCGCTCGGCGGCACCCGGGAGGACGTCGTCCGCACCCGCGTCCTGCTCGCCCCGGACGCCGACTGGGAGGCCGCGACCCGGGCCCACGGGGAGGTCTTCGGCGCCGCACCACCGGCGAACAGCACCTACTACGTCGCCGGGCTCGTCGGTGACGGCTTCCTCGTCGAGGTGGAGGCCGAGGCGTTCGTCGCGCCGGGCGGCGGCGCGGCCGCGGGGGCGTCGTCCGGATGAGGTTCTCCCTGCGGCTCAACAACGACGTCGCCCCCGACGACCTCGTGCTGCTCGCGCGCACGGCCGAGGACCTCGGCTTCGACCAGCTGTGGGTCTCGAACGACCTGTTCCTGCGCAGCGCCCCCGTGCTGGTCGGCGCGCTCGCGGTGCGGACCACGACGCTCGGGCTCGGGATCGCGGTGATGAACCCGTACTCGGTGAACGTCGTCGAGGTCGCGATGGCGGCCGCGACCCTGCAGGAGCTGAGCGGCGGCCGGTTCAGCCTCGGGCTCGGCGCCGGGTCGCAGGAGTTCCTCGGCTGGGCGGGGCTCGAGCGGCCGGCCCCGCTCGGGACGACCCGGCAGGCGGTCCACGCCCTGCGCCAGCTCCTCGGGCACGAGGACGTCGACCCCGCCGGGCTGCCCGGCTGGGCCGCCACGAAGCGGCCGCTCGGCATGGCCGTCGGCCGCCCCGTGCCGGTCTACGTCGGGGCGATGGGCCCGCGGATGCTGCACATGGCGGGGGAGTGCGCGGACGGCGCACTGCCGCTGCTCTACCCGCCGGAGCACTTCGCCGCCGCCCGCCGCCAGGTCGAGGACGGCATCGCGGCGGCCGGCCGCAGCCGGGCGGCCTTCGACCTGCCGGCCTGCTTCTGGGTCTCGGTGGCGCAGGACGCCGCCGCCGGACGCGCGGCGCTGGCGAACAAGCTCGCCTACTACGGCCCGTCGATCTCGCCGACGCTGCTCGCCGCCGCCGGGCTCGCGCCCGGCGACTTCCTGCCGGCGGCGCGGCTGGCCCAGCGCGGCGAGGACGCCGCCGCGCTCGTCGACGACCGGATGCTGTCCCTCGGCATCGCCGGTGCCGCGCAGGACGTCGTCGACCGCTGCCGCGGCCTCGTCGCCCTGGGCGCCGACCACCTGTCCTTCGGGCCGCCGCTCGGCCCGGACCCGGTCGCCGCCGTCCGGGTGCTCGGCACCGACGTCCTGCCCGCCCTGCGCGCGATCGGAGCCCCCGCATGACCGAGCCGCTCACCGGGGACGCCGCCGAGGTCTGGACGGCGATCAACGCGGTCTACAGCGCGTTCCTCGCCGGCGACCCGGTCGCGGCCGACGCGCACCTGCACCCGGACGTGACGATCTGGGACTCCGAGCACGTCCCGCTCGTCGTGGGGCTCGGCGGGCTCGCCGCGCTGCGGGCGGCCCGCCCCGCGGCGGGGGAGGGGCCGGGGGTACGGGCCATCGAGGCCGGCGACCCCGTGGTCGACGTCTGGGACGACGTCGCGCTGCTGCGGCACACGCTCGTCGTCCGCTTCCACGGCGGGTACCCGGACGAGACGGTCCGGAACACGAGCGTGTGGCGCCGGGTCGGCGGACGCTGGCTCGCCGTGCACAACCACGAGGACGTCGTCGCCCGCTGAGCGTCGCGGCGCCCGCGGGCGCTCAGCCCCCCGCCACGCCGTCCGCCTCGAGGCGGTAGCCGAAGGAGTGCAGCGTCGTGATGACCGGCGCCTCGACGCCGGCCGTCGCGGCCGCCTCCTGGAGCTTCTGCCGCAGCGTCGTCAGCGTGACGTTGAGCGACTTCTGCGCCGAGCGCCCCGGGTCCGGCCACAGCTCGCGGAGCACGACCTGCCGGCTGACCGCCCGCCCGACGGACCGTGCGAGCAGGGCGACGAGCTCCAGCTCCTTGGGCCGCACCGGTGCCTCGACCCCGCCGACGCTCACGCTGCGGCGGTCGGTGTCGACCGTCAGCGCGCCGGCGACGAGCGGGGCGGGCGGCGCCAGGGGCGAGAGCCGCCGGGTGTGCGCCCGCAGCCGGGCGAGCACCTCCATCATCGTGAACGGCTTGACGAGGTAGTCGTCCGCACCGGCGTCGAGCCCCGCGACGATGTCGATCGCCTCGCCGCGGGCGGTCGCGACGACGATCACGGCCTGCGGGTGGCTGCGGCGCAGGCTCCGGACGACGTCGAGCCCCTCGGCGTCCGGCAGACCCAGGTCGACGATGCAGACGCCGACCGGCCCCTGCGCGGCGGCACGCAGGGCCAGGGCACCGGTCACGCACCACGTGACCTCGTGCCCCTGCTCCTCGAGTCCCGCGGCCAGGATCCGGCCGATGATCTCGTCGTCCTCCACCACCAGCGCCCCTGGCATGCCCCCAAGGCTACGATCGGCGCCGTCGCGGTCAACACCCCGGATCAGGGGGCCGCGCCCAGGAGGCCCGGTGCGGCGGCGGCTGGTGGTCAGCTCCCTCGTGACGACGCTCGTCGCGATCGTGCTCTTCGCCGCGCCGCTCGCGGTCGTCATCCACCTCGTCCTCCTGCGCGACTCCGACGCCGGGCTCGAGCGGGCCGCGCTGCGCCTGGCCGGTTCCCTGGACCCTGCCGACGTCGCGGGCTCGGCGCGGGCGGCGGGCGCGGACGACGGGTCGGGCCGCCGCGCCGGGGTGCGCCTGGCGGTCTACGGCCCCGACGGCCGGCGCCTCGCGGGGGAGGGACCGGCCACGACGCCGGTGCTCGCCGTCGACGACACGTGGCCGCGGCAGTCGGACGCCGCCGGTTCGCGCGTCGTCGAGATCCCCGTCGAGGAGCGAGGGGTCGTCGTCGCGATGGTGCGGGCCGCGGAGCCCACGACGGCGGTGCGGACCCGGACCGTGCAGTCGGTCCTCGGGCTGGCCGCGCTCGGCCTGCTCGTCCTCGGCCTCGCCGCCCTCGTGGCCCGCCGGCTCTCGGCCCGGGTGTCGGCGCCGATCCAGGACCTCACGACCGCGACCCGGGCGCTCGCCGAGGGGGTCTTCGCCGTCGACATCCGCCGCTCCGGCATCCCCGAGCTCGACGAGGCCGCCGCCGCGCTCACGGCGACGGGGGAGCGGCTCGGCGGTCTGCTCGAGCGGGAGGCGGGCTTCGCGGACGACGCGACGCACCAACTGCGCACGCCGCTCACCGGGCTGCGCCTCGCCGTCGAGGCGGCCCTGGCCGGGCCGGACCACGCGCTGCGGGCCGGGCTCGGCACGGTCTCGGAGGCGACCGACCGGCTCGTCGTCGTCGTCGACGACCTCGTGTCGCTGCGCCGGCCGGCCGGGTCCGGGGCCGCCGACCCGCAGGCCCGGCCGCTCGCTCCGGAGACGCTCGGCCGGATGGCGCAGTCGCGCTGGGCCGCCGCCTACGCCCGTGCCGGCCGCCCGCTCGACGTCCTCGTCACGGCGCGTTCGGCCGGTACGGCCGCGGCCGAGGCCGCCGTCCGGCAGGCGCTGGACGCGTTGCTGGACAACGCGTTGACGCACGGCAGGGGGGCGGTGACGGTCACGGTCCGGGACGCGCACGGTGCGGTCGCGGTCGACGTCGCGGACGAGGGCGACACGGTGCGGCTGCCGAGCGCGGAGCTGTTCCGACGAGGGGTGGCGACCGCGGGCGGCAGCGGGATCGGGCTCGCGCTCGCGCGCTCGCTCGTCGCGGCCGAGGGGGGCCGGCTCGAGCTGACGTCCCGCGAGCCGACCCGGTTCACGCTGCTCCTGCCCGGTGCCGGCCGCCCCGGCGCCCGCCGGGCGGAGGGCGAACCGGCTTAGCCAGGACTTAGCCGGGTCCCCCCAACCCGGGGCTGCCCGCGGCGCCGTCTCCTGCCGAGGATCGTCCTCGCTGGTCCTGCCGGGTGCGACGGCGGACGGCGCCGGGGCGGCCCTGCTGGGCGTTTCGCCCCGTCGAAGCGGGAGGCCCGTGCGGCCGACCAGGGGCGAAGGAGCGCAGCACCGTGACCATCGACAACGAGATCCGGACGGACGGCGTCACGGCCGCACCGCGGCCGGGAGAGTCCCCCGCGGCGCCCGAGGCGGAACGGCCGCGGAGGGGACCGTCCCGCCGGACGGCGTTACGGCTCGGGGCCGCGGGCACCGCCGCCGCCGGCGTGGCCGCGGCACGTGTCGTCGCGGTGCCGGACCTGACGAACCAGGGGCAGATGTCGGCCCGCGGTCTCGTCGGCGCGGCGGCGATGGCGTTCTCGGACGCCATCTACGTCGAGGCGTTCCCGACGAGCCCGCTGATCCTCAGCCCGTTCTCCGACCCGCTGCCGGTCCCGAAGGCGATGCGCCCGGTCCCGCCCTCGGAGTGGAAGGCGTGGCCCGACCCTCCCGGGCCCGGCGCCGGCCAGCAGACGAACGCGGACGCCGACGAGCGGCACCAGATCTGGTGCGACCAGACCCCGGGGGCGAGGCCTGGTCTCGAGCCGCTCGTCTACGAGATCGACCTGCTCGTGCGCGGGCACTCGTTCACGACCTCGAAGGTGCTGCCGATCGACTCCAAGGGGCGGCCCACGGTCTCCTTCGACGCGACCGGGTCCACCTACGCCGCCGGCACCGTGCGCTCGCTGCCGCAGAGCACGATCTACGGTTTCAACGGCACCTTCCCCGGGCCGATGATCAACAACGAGTACGGCCGCCCCGCGCTCGTGCGGTTCCGCAACCGGCTCGACGAGAACCCGTGGGGGTTGGACCGGCAGGACTTCGGGGCGCCGGACTGGTCGTTCCTCACCCACCTGCACAACGCGCACACCGCACCCGAGAGCGACGGCAACCCGCACTACACGATGAAGTACGGCCCCAAGTACCAGGGCTACCGGCCCGGTGAGTGGTGCGACAACCTGTACCTGAACTGGCCGGCGGGTGGCGACGACCGGGAGAAGCAGAGCTTCTTCTGGTTCCACGACCACCGGATGGACCACACCGGCTCGAACGTCTACAANACTTCGGGGCGCCGGACTGGTCGTTCCTCACCCACCTGCACAACGCGCACACCGCACCCGAGAGCGACGGCAACCCGCACTACTCCATGGTGCGCGGGCCGAAGTACCAGGGCTACCTACCGGGGCTGTACGTCGACAACCTCTACCTGAACTGGCCGGCCGGTGGGGACGACCGGGAGAAGCAGAGCTTCTTCTGGTTCCACGACCACCGGATGGACCACACCGGCGCCAACGTCTACAAGGGCATGGTGGGGCTCTTCCCGATCTACGACCCGAAGGACTACGGCTCGCCGAAGGGGATGTACGACGGGGGTGACGAGCGGCAGGGGCTGCGGCTGCCCGGGGTGCGCACCGACAACGGCGACGGTTCGTTCGACGTCAAGTACGACATCCCGCTCGCCTTCTACGACGTCCGCCTCGACGACGGTGTGACGACGCACAAGGACATCCACGACTCCCAGGGCGAGTTCCCGCTCGCGGGCAACCCCCGCACGCACCCGGAGTGGTGGGGCAAGAGCTTCTTCAAGCACTTCCCCAACCACGGCTTCGTCGGCGACATCTTCACCGTCAACGGCACCGCCTACCCAGTGCTGCGGGTCAAGCGCCGCAAGTACCGGCTGCGCTTCCTCGACTGCTCGATCGCGCGGATCTACGAGTTCAAGCTCATGACCTCCACCAAGGGCCCGGTCGCTGCCAGGGACCTCGGCTACGCGGATGACGAACTGCAGGGCCAGTACCGGATCCCGGACGGCCAGCAGTGCATGAAGTTCACCCAGATCGCCTCCGACGGCGGCCTGCTGCCCAAGCCGATCNTCTTCACCGTCAACGGCACGGCCTTCCCGGTGCTGCGGGTCAAGCGTCGCAAGTACCGGCTGCGCTTCCTCGACGCGTCGGTCGCGCGGATCTACGAGTTCAAGCTCATGACCTCGACGAAGGGCCCGGTCGCCGCGAAGGACCTCGGCTACTCCGGCGACGAGCTGCAGGGCCAGTACCGGATCACGGACGGCCAGCAGTGCATGAAGTTCACCCAGATCGCCTCCGACGGCGGCCTGCTGCCCAAGCCGATCGTCCGCGACTCCTTCGAGCTGTGGCCCGCCAAGCGCCGCGAGTTCATCGTCGACTTCACGAAGTACCAGGACGGCACGCCGACCACCCCGGGCGACGTCATCTACCTGACGAACGTCATGAAGATGGGCGACGGCCGGATGTGGGACAGCTCGACCCGGTTCTCCGCGGACCCGAACTACAAGGTCCCGGTGGTGAAGATCATCATCGAGGAGGCCGTCGTCGACAACAGCAAGATCCCGACGAAGATGCGCCCGGTCCCGCCGCTTCCGAGCAACTGGAAGACGTTGATGGACAACCGGATGATCTTCGAGGTGCAGCGCGGCGGCGCCGGCGGCGAGACCGAGTGGCTCGTCAACGGCCAGCCGTTCGAGCCGAACCAGATCACCACCAGCCTGAAGAACCCGGCGGGCAGGACCCCGCTCGCGCAGCAGCGCAAGGGCTCGTTCAACCTCTGGGAGATCCGCAACGGCGGCGGCGGCTGGGTGCACCCGTTCCACCTCCACATGGAGGAGCACCGCACCGTCATGCGCAACGGCAAGGACGTCTCGGTGAAGGCGGACGCCGGTCACCCGGACGACCTGAGCCGTGAGGACCTCGTCAACCTCGACCCCAGCGAGTCGGTGATCCTCTACCGCGGGTTCCGGGACTTCACCGGTCCCTACGTGGCGCACTGCCACAACCTCGCGCACGAGGACCACGCGATGATGTTCGGCTGGGAGATCGTCTGATGTCGCTCGACGTCGTCCCCGGCCCCGCGACCAGCGAGGCCGGGGACGAGGTCGCAACGCCCGTCGCCGCCGGCGGGCGGGCCCCCGTGCCGTGGGGCACGGTCGCGGCGCTCTCCGTGCTCGTGTCGCTCGCCGACGTCTTCCTCGTCGTGTCGCTCCAGGGCGCGGTCGGCTCGATCGAGCGGGCCCAGGGGCCGTTCGCCCTCTGGCTGGAGATCTCCGCGCTCCTGCTGCCGTTCCAGGTCGGTGCGGTCCTGCTCGCCCTGCGCGCCGCCCGGCGCCGGGTCGGCCCGTCGATCCGGACCCTGCGCACCCTCGCCGTCGCGGGCGCGCTCGTGGTCGCGGCGACGAGTGTCGTCGGCGTCGGCGCGCTCGTCGCCAACGCGGCCAGGGACTACCAGTTCCAGGCCTCCGAGGCGGACCGGATGGCGTACATGCACCACGGTACGGCCACCGTGGCCGGGGCCGCCGCGGCCGCGGCGACCCCGGGCCGCAACGACGCGACGTGCGTCGGCCCCTGCCACGCCAAGCGGGCGACGCTGCGCGCCCACGCCCGGGGCATCGCGCACGTCGCCCCGTTCGTCGTCCTCGCGAACGTCGTCGTCGTCGGCTGGGTCGTCGCCCTCGCCGGTGGCAGCCTCGACGCCGCGTCACGCCGGCGCCGCCCGGCGGCCGCCTGACACCGATCGCCACCCGTCGTCCCCGCGACGGGCAGCACCAGCGCCCGCGCCGGTCACCCAGCCGGCACACACGTCCCAGCGGGTGCGCCCACGACGAAGGCCCCGTCCGTGCCCGGACGGGGCCTTCGTCGTACCGAGCGGCCGTCAGACGGACTCGAGGGTCCCGGCGTCCTGGTCCGCGTCCGCGCCGAGCAGCCGACCGTCGGGGCCGTCGTCCGGGTCCGCGTCCTGGCCCGCCTCCGGACCGTCCGCGCCGTCCGGGCCGTCGTCGGCGAGGTCGTACCGGCCCCGCAGCACCCGGCCGCCGGCGAGCAGCCCGAGCAGGCCGAGGACGGCGACCGCTCCGGTGGTGCGCAGCGGCAGCCCTGCCAGCGGCCCGGACGCCGAGGTCGACGACACGGGCGCCGCCCGGACGACGAGGGCGCCGAACATGCCCTCGTGCGCAGGGTCGGCGTACCGCACGGTGCCGGTGCGGTCGAGGGTCAGGCTGAAGCGCTTGCCGGGAGCGAGCGTCCTGTCGAACGAGCCGTCGGCGGCCTTGACCCGGTGCGGCGTCGCACCGACGTTCACCCAGACGACGGTGTCGCCGGCACGGACGTCGAGCAGCGCGGGGCTGAACGCGTCGTCCTTGGCCTGCACCTCGTAGGTCGTGCTGCTGCCGTGCCGGTGCACCGCCGGTGCCGCCGGCCCGGCCGCGGAGTCGTCCGCGCCCGCCGCGGGCAGCTTCACGTTCTTCGCGGCGGCCTTGACCATGAGCATGCCGTCCATCCCCGGGTGGAACGTGCACACGTAGTCGACGGTGCCCTCCTTGCGGAGCACGTAGTTGAAGCGCTGCCCCGGTTGGAGGGTCTTGTCGAACGACCCGTCCTTGGCGGTGACGGTGTGCGGGATGGTCCCGGTGTTGACCCAGCTGACGGTGTCGCCGACACGGGCGTCGAGCATCTTCGGCGTGAACGCCATCTCGGTGGCCTTGATCTCGTACGTCTTCGTCCCGTCGGTCTTGGCGGCGGGCGGCGGTGCGGCCGCGGCCGGCTTGGCTGCGGCGCCGTTGCCGGAGACCGTGCCGCCCGAGCCGGCGGGCGGCAGGGTCACCCCGGCCGGGGCCGGGCCGACGACGAGCGTGCCCTTCATGCCGGGGTGGTAGGTGCAGACGTACGGGATCGTGCCCTCCTTGCGCAGGACGAGCCGGAACGTCGCGCCGGGCATGAGCTGCTGGTCGAAGGACTTGTCGGCGGCCGTCACGGTGTGCGGCATCTGGCCGGCGTTGGTCCACACGATCGTGTCGCCGACGTGGGCGCTCACGCTCGTCGGGGAGAAGACGCTGTCCTTGAGCGTCACCTTGATGGTCTTGGACTGCGCGCCCCCGCCGCTCCGAAGACGGCCACGGTGTCCATGGCCAACAAG
>NZ_MWLL01000009.1 GCF_002198675.1 Kineosporia sp. R_H_3
AAGACGAGCATCAGCCCGCCTTCGACAGCGGGTGGGTCGACCCAGCGTCGCCAGGCCTCCCAGAGGATGTAGAGCGCCACGGCGAAGAGCAGGACGGCGTTCGCGACGGCCGCGAGGATCTCCAGCCGGTAGTAGCCGAAGGTGCGCTCGGGGGTCGCCGGTCGGGCGGCGAACGTGACCGCGAGCACGGCGAGCAGGATTCCCGCGACGTCGGTGAACATGTGCCCGGCGTCGGCGAGCAGCGCCAGGCTCCCGGTCACCGCCGACCCGATCAGCTCGGCGACCAGGACGGTCGTCGTCACGGCGAGGACGGCGAGCAGCCGGCCACGGTGGGCGCCACCGGCACTGACGGTCGGGCCGTGGTTGTGGTCGTGCCCGCTCACCGTGCGGTCCTCTCGTCGGAGCCGGTCCGGCCGGTCGGCCGGTCGCAGCCGCAGTCGCAGCCGGGGACGCAGCCGGCTTCGCCGCCGCTGTCGGCTGCGGCGGCCGATGGCACCGTCATCGTCGCGGTGACGGCCGGTGCGCACGTGCACGCCTCGCCGCGCCAGGCCTCCCTGCCCTCGCGGACGGCCAGGCCGGCGACGACCAGGCCGACGACGGCGTCCGCCCACCACCAGCCGAACGCCGCGTTGAGCGCGAGGCCGACGAGCAGCACGGCCGACAGGTAGGTGCACAGCAGGGTCTGAGTGGAGTCGGCGACGACCGTCGCCGAGCCGAGCCGGCGGCCGGTGCGGCGCTGCGCCCACGACAGGAACGGCATCACCACCAGCGACACCGCCGCGACCGCGATGCCGACCCGGGACGGGGCCGCCTCGCCGCCGCCGAGCAGTGCCCGTGCAGCCCCGAACGAGACGTACGTCGCCAGTGCGAAGAACGAGACGGCGATCAGCCGGAGCGCCTGCCGCTCCCGGGTCTCGGGCAGCGGGTGCCGGAATTGCCACAGGATGACCAGACCCGAGGACATCTCGACGATCGAGTCCAGGCCGAACCCGACGAGCGCGATCGAGGACGCCGCGGCACCGGCGGTGATCGACACCACCGCCTCGACGCCGTTGTACACGACCGAGGCCGCCGCCAGCTGCTGCGCCCGCCGCCCGAGGAGGGCGCGCGTCTGTGGGTCGAGCGCGGTCGCAGCTGGGGTCATGACGTGGCTCCCGTGCCGTACCGCGGACACAGCACGACCGCGCGGCCCGTCGCTGCGAGCAGCGCCTCGGCCGCGCGCAGCACCTCGAGCACTTCGTCGCCGGCCGCCGTCGAGTACACCGACGACCGACCCACTGCCCGCACCGTGACCATCCGGCAGTCGAGCAGGCATCGCAGATGGGCCGAGACCGTGGACTGCGCCAGTCCCAGGTGCTCGGTCAGCTCCCGCACGTTGTGCTCGCCGAGCAGCAGATGAGTCACGATCGCCAGTCGCGACGGGTCACCCAATCCTCGGAACAGGCTCGCCGCCTCTGTGAGGCCCCCGGGCCTGGCATCCGTGGGGCCGCTGCCAGCAAGCATCGGATCGTTACTGGCCACCATTATCGGCACACGGCGATGTTACCTCTTGCTCCGGCGTGGGCGCCACCCCGCGGCGGATGGGTCGTCCGTGCCCAACGAGTCCTATGTACCGTGAGGCGCCGAGCATGCCTCAGGTGTGCAAACGAAGGAGAAGCGGCGGGATGACAAGCAGTGACGACGAGCGCCGGCGCAAAGCCAACCGCCTCACCCTCCTGGGGTTCGCGGTCGTGGCCTGCGGCTACCTCGCATGGATCGTCGTGGTCCTGACCAGCTGACAATCATCCGGTCAACGAACGGTCGAGATCGGCACCACGATCAAGGCCGCCGGTCGCACCACGGCCGCGACGACGCAGGAGCGCGCGAGCCTCGCTGCCGTCTCGGACCGGCTCGGTGCGGCAGCCGCCGACACCACGGGCCGTCATCGCCGCGGACGCCGACCAGCCCGTCCGGCGGTTCAGCCTGACCGTCCACGGCACCTGAGACGCCGCCGACTGCGCCGAACGGGCACGCCTCTGGATGTAGCCACGAGTCGCCGGGGGATGGATGATCCGTGCATGACGAGCTGAGGTCGTCGCCGTGACGGGAGGCGCGATGCTCGGTGGATGGGTGGCGGTTGCGGCCTTCGCCGCGCTCGTCCTTCTCGCCGACCGGCTGGCCCGGCGCCATCGGCGTCCGCGAACAGTCCTGCTGGTCAGTGCAGTGACCGGACTCGCCCTTTCCGCGCTCGGCGCCGTCAGCGTCCAGCTGCGGGCTGCTGGTGACCTTCCCAGCCTCCGCGGCATCGCCGTGATGTCCGGTGGCGGACTGGCTGCTCGTAGGCGCTGCATTCGCAGGTTTGGGACAACCCCTCCAGACACCCGGACCACCTGGTGCGGCGGGCGGGGTGGCCCCTCGGACGCCGAGCGTCGCCCTCGCATCTGACGATGACGTCGGCTCGGCCGAAAGGCACATGTGAGTCACCTCCCCCGACAAGAATGGTCCGCGCCAGCGCACCGCGCACCTGTCAGATCGGCCCGGCCAAGGGAGCAGGGTCACCAGGCGGCAAGACTGTGGGGGTACACCGTGAGGACCCGTCCGGCGGCTTGCGGATCACCGGGTTCTCCACGAGTCTCATCGCATGCGAGGGCGGCCGGGCAAGGGTGCACTGATCGGGGGAGCCGTCTGCCTCGGTGTGCTCGCGCTCATGTTCACGCCTCGTGTCATCGACGGTGACTACTACGAGATCCTTGATCCGATTGTGTACTTCGCAGTCCCGTTTCTCGTGCTGTGCGTCGGCATCGGCGCCTTGGTCGGCGCCGGACCTCGGGCCACTTCGTCCTCCGCCGTCCTCTCGCGGTCGGCGACGCCGCGGGCTCTCGCACTGGCTGCGACTACCATCGTCGTGACGCTTGCGGCTTGGACAATCGCTTGGGCCACGGGTGTCATCGAGACGCCGCCCCTGGGCATCGGGTAGTAGCCCAACTGCCGGGCGCCACGCGCCGGAGACCCGCTGCCGGTGCCGGTCGTCGCCCTCGGCGCCTATCGCTGTGCGAGTCTCAGTTCTCGTCTCATTCGCTGGGGTCGGTGAACGTCCATCGACGTCCGCTGGGGCCGCATGACCTGCGCAAACGCGCTCCATGGACGTGTGCGGACGCTGGTGGGCAGTTCTCGAAAGCGTGTGAGGGTGCAAGCCCTCCGTGGGTTCAAATCCCACCGCCACCGCTCTGACCTGCGGAAACGCGGTCATACCCCCTGTGGGTATGGCCGCGTTTCTGTGTCCTGGTCTCAGTTCTCGTCCACTCTGGACGTCTCGCCGGGCGGCTCGATGCTGTCCGCGGACGTCCACCGGGGTCCGTGGCGGTCCGGGTCCTGGGCCGGGTGGAGGTGGTACCTGCCGCGGAAGCGGGTGTGGTGGCGTCCGAGGACGGTTGCCCGGGCCGTGGGATGGTGGCGCGGTGCGGCGGACGGTGTGGATCGATGACTGGCAGATGCAGTGTTGCGGTGAGCCGTTCGCCGTGGGGGACGAGGTGCGCTTCACCGTCGGCTCGTCCGACGGGTCGTGGCTGCGTCCGGCCTTCGGGACCGAGACGCCGGCCGTCACCGATGTGGAGGACCACCACGAGCTGCGCCGTGACCCGTACCCGTTGAACGGTCGGGTGACCCGGATCCGGCTCGCACACGCAGTCCGCGCTCACAGTCAAGGCGCGGGGGTTACCGATACTACCGACTGGAGATCCTCGCAGCCGTCGCCAACGCCGTCCTGCTGTTCGCCGTCGCGCTCTACATCCTCTGGGAGGCCTGGCGACGCTGGGTCGACCCACCCGCTGTCGAAGGCGGGCTGATGCTCGTCTTCGCGCTGGTCGGCCTGGTCGCCAACATCGTCGGGCTGCTCGTGCTGCGAGCCGGCGCCAAGGACAGCCTCAACGTCCGCGGCGCCTACCTCGAGGTCCTGGGCGACACGCTCGGCTCGGTCGCCGTCATCGTCGCCGCGGTCGTCATCGCCGCCACCGGCTGGCTGCGGACCGACGTCCTGGCCTCGGTCGCCGTCGCCCTGATGATCCTGCCCCGGACGTGGACCCTGCTCCGCGAGGCCGTCGACATCCTGCTCGAGGCCACCCCCAAGGGCATCGACCTCACCGAGGTACGTCGCCACATCATCGACACCCCAGGCGTCGTCGACGCCCACGACCTGCACGCCTGGACCATCACCTCCGGGCTGCCCGTGCTGTCCGTGCACGTCGTCGTCACCGACGACGCCCTCGCCGACGGCGGAGCCGCCAAAGTCCTCGACGCCCTCGCCGACTGCCTGGCCGACCACTTCGACGTCGACCACTGCACCTTCCAGCTCGAACCC
>NZ_MWLL01000090.1 GCF_002198675.1 Kineosporia sp. R_H_3
ACTGGCGCGGCCGCCGGCTCGCCGCGCTCGGCCTCACCCCGCGCCGGCGCCCCTGACCCCGCGTCGGCTGCACCCATCGCTGCACGGCCGGCGTGCAGCCGTGGGTGCATGGGTGCGGGTGCTCGGACCCCGCGTCCGCTGCACCCATGCCTGCACGGGCGGTGCCCGTGACGAGCGGCGTCCGCACCCGTAGCCTGCGCCGGTGAGCACTGATGATCTCGAGGTCCATGTCGACGTCGCGGCCCCGAGGGAGGCGGTGTGGGCGCTGCTCGGCGACCCGACCCGGATGGGCGAGCTGTCGCCGGAGTGCCGGCGCGTGACGTGGGTCGGCGACGTGCGCGTGCCCGAGGTCGGGGCGCGGTTGCGGGGCGTCAACCGGCGCGGGGCGAGCGTGTGGGCGACCGTGTCCCGGCTGGTCGAATACGTGCCGGGGGAGCGGATCGCCTGGGAGTCGCGGTTCGCCGGGCTGCCCGTGTCGCGCTGGGCGTACGCGCTCGCCGACGGTGCGGACGGCGGTACCCGGGTCGTCGAGTCGTGGCGCGACCAGCGGCACTGGTTCGTCCGGCTCGTGTCGCCCGCGGCCCGGTTCACCCTCGACGCCCGCGAGCACAACCGGCGGGGCATGGAGGTCACGCTGCAGCGGGTACGCGACCTCGCCGAGGCCACCACCCGCTGACACCGTCCGACCGCCCCACAGCAGAGGCTGTTTAGGTCACATCAGGCGTTCGTAATTGACGGCCGAGCGTGAAGTTAGGTAAGCCTTACCTTATGACCTTCCGCCTCCGTCGTGCCCTGCCCGCCCGCCGCCCGCTCATGACGTCCGCCGCCGCACTGCTGCTCGCCGTCCCCGTCCTCGCGGCCTGCTCCGACGCCCCCGCCGACCGCGCCGTCGCCGTGACCGGCACCGACACCGAGTGCGCGGCCGAGGCGGCGACCGTCGAGGCGGGCGTCGTCGCGTTCACGTTCTCCAACGAGGCGTCGAAGGAGAACGAGCTGTACCTGCTGCGCCCGGACGGCTCGATCGTCGGCGAGCGCGAGGGGGTCGGCCCGGGCACGACGGCGACGCTCACCGTCGAGGTGGAGCCGGGTTCGTACGCGCTGCGCTGCAAGCCCGGCATGACCGGCGACGGCATCACCACCGCGCTCGTCGTGACGGCGGCGGCCGCCGCCGCGGCGCCCGCGACGACGGACCCGACCGTCGCCGTCGCGGTCACCGCCTACCGCGCCTACGTCGCGGAGCAGGTCGCCGCGACCGTCACGGCGACCCAGGCCCTGCAGGCCGCCCTCGAGGCCGGCGACCCCGGGCGGGCCCGCTCGCTCTACGCCGCGAGCCGGGTCGGCTGGGAGCGCATCGAGCCCGTCGCCGAGTCGTTCGGTGACCTCGACCCGAAGATCGACCTGCGGGAGGCCGACCTCGAGGACGGTCAGACCTGGACCGGGTGGCACGTCGTCGAGAAGGGCCTGTGGACCGGCCCCGCGACCGACGGGTCGGCCGCCGCCGCGGCCGCGGCGACGAAGGCGCTCGTCCCGGTCGGCGAGCGGCTGCTCGCCGACCTCGCCGACCTGCAGGGCCGGGTCCCGACCGCGACGATCACCGCCACGTCGATGGCCAACGGGGCCAAGGAGCTGCTCGACGAGGTCGCGACCGGCAAGGTCACCGGTGAAGAGGAGGCGTTCAGCCACACCGACCTCGTCGACGTCCGGGCCAACATCGACGGCGCCCGGAAGGTCGTCGACCTGCTCGCGCCGGTGCTCGCCGCGAAGGGCTCCGACCTGCAGCCCGAGCTCACGCAGCGGTTCGCCGCCCTGGACGCCGTCCTCGACGGGCACCGCACCGGCGACGCCGAGACCGGGTTCGTCGCCTACGACACCGTCGACGCCGCGGGCCGCCGGGCGCTCTCCGCCGCCGTCGACGCCCTCGCCGAGCCGCTCAGCCGGCTCGCCGCCGAGGTCGTCGCGTGACCCCGCACGCCGCACCACCGGGCGCGGCGGACGCCGGCACCCGGGCCTGCAGCGGCCGGTGGTGCGGCGTGCGGNTCGTAGGCGACGAACCCGGTCTCGGTGCGGTCGGTCTCGCGGCGGTCGGTGCCGCGGCGGGGTCGGCCGCGACGGCCGCGGTGCGGGCGGACGACGGCCCTGCGGGGCCCGTGGGTGTCGTCCCGTTCCACGGTCCGCACCAGGCCGGCATCGCGACAGCCGTCCAGGACCGGATGCACACCGCGGCGTTCGACGTGACGACGGGCGACCGCGCGGCCCTCGCCCGGCTGCTCAGGCGCTGGACCGAGGCGGCCGCGCTCATGACCGCCGGTGAGCCGGTCGGACCGGGCGGGGCGCTGCCCGAGGTCGGCGAGGCACCGCCCGACGACACGGGCGAGGCGCTCGGGCTGCCGGCGGCGCGGCTCACTCTGACGTTCGGCGTCGGCCCGGGCCTGTTCACCGAGGGCGGGCGTGCGGACGGCGCCGACCGGTTCGGCCTCGCGGCGCGCCGTCCGGACGCCCTCGTCGGGCTGCCCGGCTTCGCGGGCGACCGGCTCGACCCGGCGCGCAGCGGGGGCGACCTCGTCGTCCAGGCCTGCGCCGACGACCCGCAGGTCGCCGTCCACGCGATCCGCAACCTCGCCCGGATCGCGTTCGGCACCGCGGCCGTCCGCTGGAGCCAGATCGGCTTCGGGCGCACGTCCTCGACGACGCCGGCGCAGGCCACCCCGCGCAACCTGTTCGGCTTCAAGGACGGCACGAACAACGTCGACGGCGACGACCCGGCGGCGCTGCGCGAGCACGTCTGGGTCGACGCCGCGGCGGACGGCGCCCCCGCCTGGGTCGACGGCGGCACCTACCTCGTCGCCCGCCGGATCGCGATGCGCGTCGAGACCTGGGACCGGGCCTCGCTCGCCGACCAGGAGCGGATCACCGGGCGCGCCAAGGGCACCGGGGCGCCGCTGCACCCGGCCGTCCGGGGCCGCCCGGACGACGCCGCCGGCCGGGCGCTGCTCGAGCGGGAGCCGGTCCGGGTCCGCGAGCTGCCGCCCGACTCGCACGTCGCCCTCGCCCACCCGGACGCGAACGGCGGCCGGAGGATCCTGCGGCGCGGGTACTCGTTCGTCGACGGCTCCGACGGTCTGGGCCGGCTCGACGCCGGGCTGTTCTTCGTGGCGTTCTGCCGGGACCCGCGCACCCAGTACGTCCCGCTGCAGGCGAAGCTCTCCCGGACCGATGCGATGGCGGAGTACCTCGTCCACACCGGTTCGGGACTTTGGGCCGTTCCGCCGGGCGTCCGGGAGGGGGAGTACTGGGGCCAGGCCCTCCTGGAGGGCTGATCGGGTTCCGCGGGCCGGATCACGACTTGACCCATGACCTGGGGTTTAGGTAAGGCTTACCTTCGTGACCATCGCCTCCGTCGTCCCGACGTCCTCGCCCCGCCGTGCCGGTGCCACCGCCGCCGCACTCCTCGCCGTCCTCGCGCTCGCCGGGTGCTCGAGCAAGCCCGTCGACGTGACGGTCGCCGTGACCGGCACCGACACCACGTGCACGCCCGCCGCGGATGTCGCGGAGCCCGGCGTCATCCAGTTCGACTTCACGAACAACGGTACGAAGGAGAGCGAGCTCTACCTGCTCGACGCGAAGGGCGGCACGGTCGGCGAGCGCGAGGACGTCGGCCCCGGCACGACGGCCAAGCTCGTCGTCGAGGTCGAGGCCGGCAGCTACACGCTGCAGTGCAAGCCCGGCCAGAAGGGCGACGGCATCAAGGCGCCGTTCACCGTCACCGGCTGATCCCGGCGAGGGCGGGGGACGGTCGGGCGCCGGGCGTCAGGCCCGGCGCCAGAGGTCGTGCCACGCGACGCCGAGCTCGCCGAAGAGCTCGCGCAGCAGCGGCAGGCTGACGCCGACGATGGTGTGGTAGTCGCCCTCGATGCCGCTGACGTACGCGCCGCCGAGGCTGTCGACGGTGAAGGCGCCGGCGACCTGGAGCGGCTCCCCGGTCGCGACGTAGGCGTCGATCTCGGCGTCCGAGAGGTTCGCGAAGTGCACCGTCGCCGACGCGACCGCGCCGAGCGTGCCGCCGGGCCGCACGGGCTTGCCCTTGGGGTCCGTCGCCCCGGCCGGGACGTCGTCGCGCGCGTCCACGAGCCAGTGCCCGGTGTGCAGCACCCCGGACCGCCCGCGCATCCGGCGCCAGCGCGCGGCCGCCTCCTGCGCCGTCCCCGGCTTGCCGTGCACCTCGCCGTCGAGCTCGAGCACCGAGTCGCAGCCGAGCACGATCGCCCCGTCGGGGAGGTCGTCGCGCGCGGCGACGGCCTCGGCCTTCGCCTTCGCGAGGACGAGCGCGACGTCCTGCGCGTCGGTCACGCCGTAGTGGGCGACGACGGCGTCCTCGTCGACGTCGGAGACGACGACGTGCACGTCGACGCCGGCGCGCTCGAGCGTCGTCCGGCGGGCCGGGGAGGCCGAGCCGAGGACGACGACGGGCCCGCCCGCGCCCGTTCCGGGGGTGCTCATGCGAGGGCCTTCCTGAGGACGTCGAGGGGGACGGAGCCGAGGTCGAGGGCCCGGCGGTGCCAGGCGGCGAGGTCGAAGGCGTCGCCGTCGCGGCGGCGGGCGTCCTCGCGCAGGGCGAGCCAGACGCGCTCGCCGAGCTTGTAGGACGGGGCCTGGCCGGGCCAGGTGAGGTAGCGCTCGGTCTCGAAGCGGGTCGAGGCCTCGCCCATCCGGGTGTGGGCGGTCATGAAAGCGAGCACCTGGGCGGCGTCCCAGGTGCCGCCGCCGACCTCGGCGGGGGCGGGGAGGCGGCAGTGGACGCCGATGTCGACGACGACGCGGGCCGCGCGCAGGGCGTGGGCGTCGAGCATGCCCATGAGGTCGCCGGGCTCGTCGAGGTAGCCGAGCTCCTCCATGAGCCGCTCGGCGTAGAGCGCCCAGCCCTCGCCGTGGCCGGAGACCCAGACGCCGTAGCGGCGGTACCGGTTGAGCCGGGCGGCGTTCCAGGCGGTCTGGCCGATCTGGAGGTGATGGCCGGGGACGCCCTCGTGGTAGACGGTCGAGGTCTCCCGCCAGGTGGAGAAGCTCGTGACGCCTTCGGGCACGGACCACCACATCTGCCCGGGACGGGAGAAGTCCTCCGACGGCGAGGTGTAGTAGATGACGCCGGACGACGAAGGCGCGAGCCGGCAGCGCAGGGTGCGGATCGGTTCGGGGATGTCGAAGTGGGTGCCGCCGAGCTCGGCGACGGCGGCGTCGGAGGCGGCCTGCATCCAGTCCCGGAAGGCCTCGGCGCCCTCGATCCGTCGCGCCGGGTCGGCGTCGAGGACGGCGATCCCGGCGGCGACGGCGGCGGCGACGGACGCCGGGTCGTCGCCGGCGGGCGCGTCGGGGTCGAGCGCGCGGCCGACCTGCGCCATCCGGGCCTCGATCCGGGCGAGCTCCTCCAGGCCCCACGCGTAGGTCTCGTCGAGGTCGACGCGGTCGCCGACGAAGTACTGCGAGTGCAGGGCGTAGGCGTCGCGGCCGCAGGCGTCGTCGGTCGTCGCGGCGGGCAGCAGGTCGGTGCGCAGCCAGTCGGCGAGGTCGGCGTACGCGGCGGTG
Source organism: Kineosporia sp. R_H_3 (assembly GCF_002198675.1). Lineage (GTDB taxonomy): Bacteria > Actinomycetota > Actinomycetes > Actinomycetales > Kineosporiaceae > R-H-3. Next base: position 5,581 of record NZ_MWLL01000090.1, read on the forward strand.
GCGCGGTCGGCGAGGGCGCGGGCCGCGCCGCGCGGGTCGGAGGCCGCGGCGGCGGGGGTGCCGGTGAGGTCGAGGCCGTCGACGAAGGTCGTGAAGAAGCCCGCGGCCGGGGCGCCGTCCCCGGCGAACTCGACGGCCTGCTCGGTCGCCGTCCGGACCCCGGTGAGCGTCGGCCGCCAGCCCGCCGCGCGGGCGGCGAGCAGGCTCTCCCGGTACCCGGCCAGTGCTGCGGGCAGCGCGTCGAGCCGGTCGAGGACGGCGGTCACCTCGTCGGGCGTGCCGGTGCCCTGCACGTCGAACACCTCGCGCAGGCCCTGGACCGGGGTGTCGATGTTCCCGACGAGGGCGCCGTCCAGCCCGGCGTCGTGCCGCGCGAGCGCCAGGCCGAGCCGCTCGCGCAGCACGGCGACCGTGACCTCGTCGACGGCGTCCGCGACCGGGAGCGCGTCGAGCGAGGCCAGGGTGCGACGGCACAGCGCCGCCCTGGCCTCCAGACCCGCCGGGGAGTAGTCGGTCATCCCGGACTCGTGGCCCTGGAGACCGTCGGCGGTCGCGGAGACCGGGTCGAGCCGGCACATCTGCTCGAGGTGCGCGTCGGCGGCCTCGTCGACGGCGGTGCGGGGGCGGGCTGCGGCCGTGCGTGCTGTCACGCCCCGACCGTAGCCGAGGCGCCCGCTCAGACCTGGTGACGCTGCCCGTGCGCCGCCTCCCGCATGACGTCGAGGAGCGCCTCCTGCTCCTGCGTGACGCCGCGGCCGGCCGCCACGGTGATGCCGCGGGCGCCGGCGATGAGCGGGATGTCCGGCTCGCCGTCCGCCGACACCCGGGCCATCGCCCAGCGGCTGAACACGCGCTGCGGCACCGTCTCGGCGGTGAGGACCCTGACGTCGTCGTGGCGGGGGTCGGCCTCGATCCGGGCGAGCAGCCCGCGCACCGCCGTCTCGTCGCCCTCGAGCACCTGGACGAACACGTCCTCGGTGAGCAGGAGAGCCCCGGTGATCCCCAGCTTCTTGTTCTTCGACCGGGCGGTCGTGAAGATCTCCCCGAACACGCGCCGCCGGTCCTGCTCCGGCACGAGGTTGTGGCTGCGGTACAGAAGACGGAACACCGGGCCGTCGGCCCCGTCGGTCGCCGGACTCGTCATGCGGACTCCCTTGTCGCACCGTTCGCCTGTCGACAGATCGCCGGGGACCATCCTGTGCACGTCGCGGCCGTTCTCCGGATCTCACTGTGAGACACCCCACGACGGCGGCCGCGGGCGTTTCCGGACGCCGGTGCCGGGTACCGGACCGGTACGGACGCGAACCGCTCGCGGACGGATCGAGCCACGAAGGAGACCCATGTCCGACGTCATCGAGACCGTCGAGGTCGCCGTCCCCGTACGCACCGCCTACAACCAGTGGACCCAGTTCGAGGAGTTCCCGCGGTTCATGGAGGGCGTCGAGACGATCACCCAGGTCAGCGACACGCTGACGCACTGGAAGATCAAGATCGGCGGGGTCGAGCGGGAGTTCGACGCCGAGATCACCGAGCAGCACCCCGACGAGCGCGTGGCCTGGCACAGCATCGGCGGCACCGACCACGCCGGCGTCGTCACGTTCCACCGCCTCGCGGACGACCTGACCCGCGTGACACTGCAGCTCGACACGACGCCCGAGGGCCTCGTCGAGAACCTGGGCGACAAGCTCGGCCTGGTCAAGCACCGCGCCAAGGGCGACATGAAGCGCTTCAAGGAGTACATCGAGTCGCGCGGCGTCGAGTCCGGCGGGTACCGGGACGACGTGCAGAAGAGCTCGCCGGCGGAGTGAGCCGTGCGCGATAGGCGCTGACACGGATGCGCCGTCGGAGCAGGTGAAGAGCGGACGAGGCCCCGGGAGCTGCGGCTCCCGGGGCCTCACGCCGTCCCCGTGCGCGCGCGTTCCGGGCCGCCGTGGAGTGATGCCGTCCACATGCTTTGCTCTGCCCTCAGAAGTGAGGGTGACGTGTTGAGGGTCGCCGGCTACTGATCGTCGCGCCATGGCTTCGGCGTTGCTCGCCGAAACGCCGGTCCGACCGCGGGGAGTCGCGGAGCAACGCCGAAGCTGTGGCGCGACCGTCGGCCGGCACCCTCACACCTGAGGGCAGAGCAGGGCGTTCGCCTGTCTCACCCTCACTTCTGAGGGCAGAGCAAAGCCTGCGTGCGCAGGTCTGCCGGGCTGGGCTCGGAGCTACAGGCCCAGCCGGTCCGGGCGTGTGTAGACGTTGAACGTGCCTCCGCGGGAGAAGCCGACGAGGGTCATGCCCGCCTCCTCGGCGAGCTCCACGGCCAGGGACGACGGCGCCGACACCGCGGCGAGCACGGGGCAGCCGGCGGTCCAGGCCTTCTGGACGAGCTCGAACGAGGCCCGGCCGCTCACCTGGAGCACGTGCCCTGCGAGCGGGACCCGGCCGGCCTCGAGCGACGCGCCGACCACCTTGTCGACGGCGTTGTGCCGGCCCACGTCCTCGCGCACCGTGACGAGGTCGCCGGCCGGGGTGAACAGGCCCGCGGCGTGCAGGCCGCCGGTCGTGGCGAAGACCCGCTGGGCGGTGCGGAGCCGGTCGGGCAGGCCGGCGAGGACCTCGGGGGAGATGCGGACGTCGTCCGTCGAGACGTCGAACGCCGACCGGGCGCGGACCGCCTCGATGGTCTCGGTGCCGCAGATCCCGCAGGCGCTGCTCACGTGCCGGTGCCGGGCGGCCTCGGGCGCGGCGACGCCCGCCGCGAGGACGACCTCGACGACGTTGTACGTCGGCTCGCCGTCGGCATCGCGGGAGGCGTCCGGGCAGTGCCGGGCGCCGAGGACGTCGGCGGGGGAGCGGACGACGCCCTCCGCGACGAGGAAGCCCAGGGCGAGCTCGAGGTCGTGCCCGGGGGTCCGCATCGTCACCGTGAACGGGGCCGGCTCGCCCGTCGTCCCGAGCCGGATCTCCAGCGGCTCCTCGACCGCGAGCGTGTCGGGCCTGGCCGGCCGGGCGTGGACGCCGTCGGCGTCGACGGCGACGCGGACGACGCGGCGGCGGGTGGTCGCATGGGGCACCCGCCCATCGTCGCCCCGCGCGGGGCCTGCCGCGAGCCGCACCACCCTCCCGGGCGTCCCACGATGCGGAACTTAGGCCCGCAACGTGGGCACGGGGCCCGACCGGCGTCTGCCCCGCGTGCCACCCCGTGATGCATGCTGGCTGTGTGAGCAACGGCGCTTCGAGTCCACCTCCCACCGCCCCCGGCGCCACCGCCGACCCCGCCGAGGTCGCGCGGTCCGTCGTCGCGGCGCACCGCGGCGACCGGGGCGCGCTGCTGCCGATCCTGCACGGCGTCCAGCACGCCCTCGGGTACGTGCCGACCGAGGTCGTGCCGGTCATCGCCGCCGAGCTCAACCTCAGCCGCGCCGACGTCCACGGCGTCGTCTCCTTCTACCGGGACTTCCGGCGGACGTCGCCCGGCCGCACGGTCGTCGGGCTGTGCCGCGCCGAGGCGTGCCAGGCCGTCGGCGCCGACGCCCTCGCCGCGCAGGTCGAGGCCCGCCTCGGTGTGGAGTGCGGTGCGACCCGGGCCGACGGCGGCGTGACCCTCGACGAGGTCTTCTGCCTCGGCAACTGCGCGCTCGGCCCGGCCGCGATCGTCGACGGCCGGGTGCTCGGCCGGGTCACCGTCGACACGGTCGCGGCCCTCGTCGACAGCCCCGCCGACGCCCCTGCCGGCAGCCCGGCCCAGCCCGAGGGGGTCGGCGCGTGAGCCGCACCGTCTACGTCCCGCGCGACAGCGCCGCCCGGTCCGTCGGTGCGGACGGCGTCGCGGCCCGGGTCGGGCAGGCCGCCGCGGGCGCGGACGGCGTGACGCTCGTCCGCAACGGCTCCCGCGGCCTGCTGTGGCTCGAGCCGCTCGTCGAGGTGAGCGTCGACGGCGGCCCGCGGCACGCCTTCGGCCCGGTCGCCCCGCGCGACGTCGCGGGGCTGCTCGAGGCCGGTCTGCTCGACGCCGACCCCGCGGACCCGTCCTCCGCCCTCGCCGGGCACCCGCTGCACCTCGGCGAGACCGAGAAGCTCGAGTGGCTCGCGTCCCAGAACCGGCTCACCTTCGGCCGGGTCGGCGTCGTCGACCCGCTGTCGGCCGACGACTACCTCGCCCACGGCGGCACCGAAGGGCTGCGCAAGGCCCTGTCGATGGCGCCCGAGGAGGTCGTCGCGGAGGTCACGGCGTCCGGGCTGCGCGGCCGCGGCGGCGCGGGCTTCCCGGCCGGGGTCAAGTGGAAGACCGTCGCCGACGCCACCGCCGACATCAAGTTCATCTGCTGCAACGCCGACGAGGGCGACTCCGGCACGTTCGCCGACCGCATGCTCCTCGAGGGCGACCCGTTCTCGACGATCGAGGGCATGACGGTCGCGGCGTCCGCGGTCGGCGCCCGCGAGGGCTACGTCTACATCCGCAGCGAGTACCCGGACGCCGTCGCGACCCTGACGAGCGCCGTCGAGATCGCGTACGCCCGGGGCTGGCTCGGGGAGAACATCCTCGGCTCGGGGCTCGACTTCGACCTCTTCGTGCGGGTGGGCGCCGGCGCCTACATCTGCGGCGAGGAGACCTCGATGCTCGAGAGCCTCGAGGGCAAGCGGGCCGTCGTCCGGGCGAAGCCGCCGCTGCCGGCGCTCCAGGGCCTCTTCGGCCGCCCGACGGTCGTCAACAACCTGCTCACGCTCGCGACCGTGCCCGCGGTGCTGTCCGGCGGTGCGCAGGCGTACGCCGACCTCGGCGTCGGACGCTCGCGGGGCACCCAGGTCTTCCAGGTCGCGGGCAACGTCAGGCAGGGCGGCATCGTCGAGACCGCGTTCGGCGTCACCCTCGGCGAGCTCGTCGAGCGCTGGGGCGGCGGGACGGCGTCCGGCCGGCCGGTGCGCGCCGTCCAGGTCGGCGGTCCGCTCGGTGCCTATCTGCCGCCGTCCCGGTTCGACCTGCCGATGGACTACGAGGCGTTCGCGGCCGTCAAGGCGATGGTCGGCCACGGCGGCGTCGTCGTCTTCGACGACACCGTCGACATGGCGGTCATGGCCCGCTTCGCGATGCACTTCTGCGCCGAGGAGTCCTGCGGCAAGTGCACGCCCTGCCGGATCGGCGCCACCCGCGGCGTCGAGACCCTCGACCGGATCCGGGCCGGCGTCGACCGGGAGAAGAACCTCGCCCTCCTCGACGACCTCTGCACGCTCATGACCGACGGGTCGCTGTGCGCCATGGGCGGCCTGACCCCGATGCCGGTGCGCAGCGCGATCGAGCACTGGCCGGAGGACTTCCACCGCGAGCCGGTGCCGGTGAGCATCGGCCGGCACCGCCCGGGCCGGGACGCCGCGTCGGCCGGGCCGGTCTACACCCCTGCGAACGCGTCGGTCGCGGCGTCCCTCGGGGCGCCCGCCGGCAGCGCGCCGTCCACGAACGAGGAGGTGGCACCGTGAGCCTGCTCAAGGAGCCCGACCACGGCACGCCGGCACGGACCTCGGACACGACCGTCCGGGTCACCGTCGACGGCCAGGGCGTCGAGGTGCCGAAGGGCACGTCCGTCATGCGGGCGGCGTCGCTCGCCGGCGTCGCCGTCCCCAAGCTCTGCGCGACCGACTCGCTCGAGGCGTTCGGCTCGTGCCGGCTCTGCCTCGTCGAGATCGACGGGGTCAAGGGGACGCCCGCCTCGTGCACGACGCCCTGCGCGGACGGCATGAACGTCACGACCCAGAACGACCGCCTCGCCGACCTGCGCCGCGGCGTCATGGAGCTCTACATCTCCGACCACCCGCTCGACTGCCTCACGTGCGCCGCGAACGGCGACTGCGAGCTGCAGGACATGGCGGGCGTCGTCGGGCTGCGCGACGTCCGGTACGGGTACGCGGGGGAGAACCACACCCACCAGGAGAAGGACCTTTCCAACCCGTACTTCGACTTCGACCCGAGCAAGTGCATCCTCTGCAGCCGCTGCGTACGCGCCTGCGACGAGGTGCAGGGCACGTTCGCCCTGACGATCGAGGGCCGCGGTTTCGACTCCAAGGTCTCCCCGGGGACGGGCGAGAACTTCTTCGACAGCGAGTGCGTCTCGTGCGGCGCCTGCGTGCAGGCCTGCCCGACGTCGACGCTGCAGGAGCGCAAGGTCGTCGAGATCGGGATGCCGACCCGGTCGGTCGTCACGACGTGCGCGTACTGCGGCGTCGGCTGCTCGTTCAAGGCCGAGATGCGCGGCGGCGAGGTCGTCCGGATGGTCCCGTTCAAGGACGGCGGGGCGAACGAGGGCCACTCCTGCGTCAAGGGCCGCTTCGCGTGGGGGTACGCGACGCACTCCGAGCGGGTGCTGTCGCCCATGGTCCGGGAGAGCATCGACGACCCGTGGCGCGAGGTCTCGTGGGACGAGGCCATCGCCTACACGGCCGAGCGGCTCACGGCGATCCAGGCCGCGCACGGCCCCGGGTCGATCGGCGGCATCACCTCCTCGCGCTGCACGAACGAGGAGGTGTACGTCGTCCAGAAGATGGTCCGGGCGGCGTTCGGCAACAACAACGTCGACACCTGCGCGCGGGTCTGCCACTCGCCGACCGGCTACGGCCTCAAGCAGACGTTCGGCACGAGCGCCGGCACGCAGAACTTCGCGTCCGTCGCGAAGGCCGACGTCATCGTCGTCATCGGCGCCAACCCGACCGACGGCCACCCGGTGTTCGCGAGCCGGATGAAGCGCCGGCTGCGCCAGGGCGCGAAGCTCGTCGTCATCGACCCGCGCCGGATCGACCTCGTCCGGTCGCCGCACATCGAGGCGGCGCACCACCTCCAGCTCGCCCCGGGCACGAACGTCGCGGTCGTCAACGCGATGGCGCACGTCGTCGTCACCGAGGGGCTCATGGACGACGCGTTCGTCGCCGAGCGCTGCGAGGGCACCGACGAGTGGGTCGCGTTCATCTCGCAGCCCGAGAACAGCCCTGAGGCGGTCGAGCACGTCACCGGCGTGCCGGCGTCCGAGCTCCGCGCCGCCGCGCGGCTCTACGCGACCGCGGGCAACGCGGCGATCTACTACGGCCTCGGCGTCACCGAGCACAGCCAGGGCTCGACGATGGTCATGGGCATGGCGAACCTCGCGATGGCGACCGGCAACATCGGCCGCGAGGGCGTCGGCATCAACCCGCTGCGCGGCCAGAACAACGTCCAGGGCTCGTGCGACATGGGCTCGTTCCCGCACGAGCTGCCCGGGTACCGGCACGTCTCGGACGACGCCGTCCGCTCGGTCTTCGAGACCCTCTGGGGCCGCACGCTGCACTCCGAGCCCGGTCTGCGGATCCCGAACATGTTCGACGCCGCGATCGACGGCACCTTCCGCGGCCTCTACGTGCAGGGCGAGGACATCGCGCAGTCCGACCCGAACACGACGCACGTCCACAAGGCGCTGCGCTCGATGGACCTCGTCGTCGTCCAGGACCTGTTCCTCAACGAGACGAGCAAGTTCGCGCACGTCTTCCTGCCGGGGACGTCCTTCCTCGAGAAGGACGGCACGTTCACGAACGCCGAGCGCCGGATCAACCGGGTGCGGCCGGTCATGCAGCCGAAGAACGGCAAGCACGAGTGGCAGATCGTCTGCGACATCGCGCAGGCCATGGGCTACCCGATGGCGTACGACCACCCGAGCCAGATCATGGACGAGATCGCCATGACGACCCCGACCTTCGCCGGTGTCTCGTTCGCGCACCTCGACGAGGTCGGCTCCCTGCAGTGGCCGTGCAACTCCAACGCCCCGCAGGGCACGCCGACCATGCACGTCGACGGCTTCGTCCGGGGCAAGGGGCATCTCATCCCGACCCCGTACGTGCCGACGAACGAGCGCTCGACGCGCAAGTACCCGCTCATCCTCACGACCGGGCGGATCCTGTCGCAGTACAACGTCGGCGCCCAGACCCGGCGGACGTCGAACTCGATGTGGCACGCCGAGGACGTCCTGGAGATCCACGCCCACGACGCCGAGGTCCGGGGCATCGAGGACGGCGAGCTCGTGCAGGTCTCGAGCCGGGTCGGGGCGACGACGCTGCGGGCGGTCATCAGCGACCGGATGCCGGTCGGGGTCGTCTACACGACCTTCCACCACCCCGTGAGCGGCGCGAACGTCGTGACGACCGACCAGTCGGACTGGGCGACGAACTGCCCGGAGTACAAGGTGACGGCCGTGCAGGTGGGGCTGGCGCAGGCCAGGACGCCGGCCGGGGTGGTCGCGCAGGACAGGCCGCTGCCGACGCCGGTCGCCGGCGACTGAGGGCTGGCCGGTCCCGGGACGGTCCGGGACGCGAGGACGTGGACGAGAGCGAGGACGAGGCGTGGCGGTGGCGGCACAGGTTCGCCTGGTGAACGACGTGGCACGGCACTTCCGGCACCTGCCGCACGACGAGGCGGTCGCGGGCGTCGCCGAGCACGTCCGCAGCTTCTGGGAGCCGCGGATGCGGGCCCAGCTGCTCGCCGCCGTCGACGCGGGTGAGGAGGGCCTCGACCCGCTCGCCGTCGAGGCGGCCGAGGCGCTCCGCCGATCCCTGCCGGCCCGCTGATCGTCGCCGGTCCACCGCGATCCAACACGCCGCGTTGATCTGCAGTTACTTTTCGTAACACTGCGGTTGTGTCATGCGCAGATACGCTGCATGCGTGGATCTTCAGGTCGGCCGGACGGCCGTCGTGGCCACGGTGCCGGGCGCCGAGGACCTGCTCGACCACGTCCCGACCCTGTTCGGCCCGGCGGCCGGGGCGACGGTGCTCCCGCACGTCACGGTGCTGTACCCGTGGCTTGCCCCGTCCGCCGTCACGGCGGCCGACCTCGAGGGCCTGCGGCAGCTGGCGGCCGAGGTCCCCGCGTTCGAGGTCGTCTTCGAGCGGTTCCGCTGGTTCCGCGGCGTGCTCTGGCTCGCGCCCGACCCCGCCGAGCCGTTCGTCCGGCTCACGGCGTCCGCGGCGCGGCGCTGGCCGCACACCCCGCCGTACGGGGGCGCCCACGCCGAGATCACGCCGCACCTCACGGTCATGGACCTCGACGGGGCCGGCATCGACGTCGACGACGAGATCGCCCTCAAGGACGCCGTCGAGCGCCTCGAGCCCTGGCTGCCGGTCGTGCACCGGGTCACCGAGCTGTCCGTCGTCCTCTTCGAGGGCGACGGGGCCTGGACGACGATCGCGCGGTCGCCGCTCGCCTGACCCGGCGCGCGGTCAGCGGCCGAAGGCCGACCGGAGCCGCTTGAAGCCCCAGGCGAGCGCGATGACGAGCACCCCGACGAGGAGCGCGCCGGCCGCGGGGTTCGACCGGGCCGCGTCGACGCCGTTCTCGGCCGCGACGACGGTGCGGCTCCGGGTGGCGGGCTTCGCGCCGGTGCCGTACGTGAAGGGGATCGTCCCGGCGAGCTGGGTGCCGTCCTGGAGCACGACGGTCCAGCGGACGACGTACTCACCCCGGCCGGCCTTCTGCGCGAGCGGCTGGGTCACCGTCCGCCCGTCGGTCGCCGTCCGCCCGGTCGACGAGACGACCCCGCCGGGCCCGTCGACGCGCACGAGCGCCGTCCCCCTCGCGACCCGGTCGCTGAAGGTGAGCGTGGCGGCGTCCGGCCACGACGACAGGCGCGCCTTCGCCGCGGGGGTGCTGGAGACGAGCGTCGGGGACGCCGCCCCGGCCGGTGCGGCGGCCGCCACGGCCAGCAGCGTGCCGAGCAGCACGGCCGCCAGGGCCGTGACGACGGCGACGCAGTGGGCCCCCAGCACTTTCCGCATGGGCGCAGCGTAGGTCGCCCGTGCGTGCGATCCCGCGGCGGCGCGGGGCGTGTCGCGCAGACGTGACGCACCCCGCGTGGCGGGCGCCCGGCGGGGGGCCGGGATACTCGCGCGGTGTCCTCCGTCGTCGTGCTGCGCCTGCTGGCGATCTTCGCCGTCATCGGGCTCGGCTGGGCGGCCGGGCGGACGAAGCTGCTCGGCGACGGCAGCGACACCGCGCGGGTCATGTCGAACGCCGCGTTCTACCTCTTCACCCCGGCCCTGCTCTTCCGGACGACGGCCCGGATCGACCTCGCGGCCCTGCCGTGGGCGACGCTCGGGGCGTTCTTCGGCCCGGTCGTCGCGCTGCTGCTCGCCGTGTACCTGCGCGAACGGCGTCGCGGGGGCCTGGAGCCGGCCGGGCCGTCGGTGCGTGCGATCAGCGTGAGCTTCGGCAACACGGTGCAGCTCGGGATCCCGATCGTCACGGCGCTGTTCGGCGAGGCCGGCCTGGCGCTGCACGTCGCGATCGTCAGCCTGCACGCGCTGACGCTGCTCACCGTGCTCACGGTGCTCGTCGAGGCCGACCTCGTGCGGGCCCACGTCGGCGGCGACCGGCCCGGCCCGCTCGCGACGGCGCTGACGACGGCCCGGCGCACCGTCGTCCACCCCGTCGTCCTGCCGGTGCTCGCCGGGCTCGCCTGGAACCTGCTGTCGCTGCCGCTCGGCGGCCCGTTCGACGAGATCCTGCGCACGCTCGGGCAGGCCGTCGTCCCGGTGTGCCTCGTGACGATCGGGCTGTCCCTGCACCAGTACGGCGTCGTCGGGGTCGCCGGCCCGGCGGTGGCGCTGTCGGTCGGCAAGCTCGTCGTCCAGCCGGCGCTCGTGCTCGTCGCCGCGCACTGGGGCGCCGGACTGACCGGGGTGCCGCTCGCGGTCGTCGTCCTCGCGGCGTCGCTGCCCATCGGCAGCAACGCGCTGCTCTTCGCGCAGCGCTACCGGGCCCGCGAAGGGGAGGCGACCGCGGGGATCGTGCTGTCGACGCTCGCCTTCGTCGTCACGGGCCCGCTGTGGCTGCTCGTGCTCGGGCGGTTCTGACCCGTCCTCGTGGTGCGGGGCGTCAGAGCTCGACGAAGCCGTCGACGCACGTGATCGTCGTCCCGCCGACCCAGACCGTGCCCTCGTCGTCCCGGGACAGGTGCACCCGCCCGGCGCGGCCGAGCAGGGTGCCCTGGGACGCGACGTAGGGGTAGGTGACGACCCCGGTGCTCTCGAGCCACGGGGCGATCGCTGCGTTGAGGCTGCCGGTCACCGGGTCCTCCATCGTCACGTTGCCACCACCGGGGCAGAACGCACGGACCTCGACCGCCTCCGGCGAGCCGCCCGGGTACGGGCCGACGACCCCGACGTAGAGGTCGCCGACGGACCCGGGGCGCAACGCGAGCACGGCGTCCGCGTCGCGCAGCCGGACGGCGACCCAGGGCGGGCCGTTGTCCGCGTGCACGGCGTCCAGGACGTCGGCGCGGGCGATGCCCAGGGCCGCGACCACCCGGGCGACGTCCGGCTCGTCGACCGGACCGGACCGGCGCAGCGGGGGAGCGGCGAACGCCAGCCGGCCCTCCTCGCGCCGCACCCGGACGAGCCCGGCGGCGCACTCCTGGACGACGTCCCGCGTGCGGTCGAGCCGGGAGGCGCCGTTGAGGGCGCTGCGCAGCCAGGCGTGGCAGGTGCCGAGCGTCGGGTGCCCGGCGAACGGGAGCTCCTCGCTCGGGGTGAAGATGCGGACCCGGTAGTCCGCCCCGGGCTTCGTCGGCTGGAGCAGGAACGTCGTCTCGGACAGGTTCGTCCACACGGCGAAGCGCTGCATCTGCTCGTCGGACAGGCCGTCGGCGTCCACGACGACCGCGACCGGGTTCCCCCGGTAGCGGGTCTGCGTGAAGACGTCGACCTGCGCGAAGCGTCGCCTCATGGCGTCATCCAAGCAGTCGCCGCCGACGAACGGCAGGGCCGACGACCCGGGTGAGGAGGATCTCTCAGCCGAGGAGCAGCTCGCCGACCTCGACCGGGGTGCCGCGGCGGGCGGACTCGAGCGCCGTCTCCAGCACGGCCTGGACGACGAGCGCCTCGGCGAAGTCCGGCATCGGTGCGACCGGCTCGGCGCCCGACAGCGCGGTGAGGATGTCGAACGCCTGGTGCGCGAACGTGTGCTCGTAGCCGATGGGGTGACCGGCCGGCCACCAGTTGCCGACCCACGGGTGCCCGGCGTCGCCGTCCGACACCTCGATGCGCGTCCAGCCGCGGACCAGCGGCTCGGCGGTCGCGTCGTAGTAGTCGAGGTAGGGCATCTCGTCGAACCAGAAGCGCAGCGCCCCGAGCTCGCCGTGGATCTCGAAGCCGTGGTGGTTGTGGAACCCGGTCGCGAGCCGGGTCGCCTCGAACGACGCGACGCCGCCGCCGGACAGCCGCGCGAGGAAGAGCACGGCGTCGTCCACGGTGTGGCTCGGCACGAACGTCTTGGTGATCGAGCCGCTCACCTCGACGATCTCCTCGCCCGTGACGAAACGGACGGCGTCGACGATGTGCGCGTTGAGGTCGCCGTGGGCGCCCGAACCGGCGATGCCGCCGTCGAACCGCCACACCGCCGGGGCGGCGGGGCCGCCCCACTGCTGGGCGTAGACCGCGCGGACGTGGCGGATCTCGCCGATCCGGCCCTGCCCGACGAGCGTGCGGGCCAGCGCGATCGCCGGGACCCGCCGGTAGCTGAACCACACGTACGTGGTGCCGGCCGCGGTCTTCGCCGCCTGCGCCATCGCCTTCGCGTCGGCGAACGTGCCCGCGAGCGGCTTCTCGCACGCCACGTGCTTGCCCGCCTCGAGGGCAGCCACCGCCTGCTCGCGGTGGACGTCGTTCGGCGTGCACACGTCGATGAGCGTCACCTCGGGGTCGGCGAGCGCGGTCGCGAGGTCGGTCGTCGACGACTGCCAGCCCCAGCGCCGCGCGAACTCCGCGGTCGCGGCGGCGTCCCGCGCAACGACGGTGCGCATGACCGGCGTGAGCGGCGGGTCGAAGAACCGCGTCACCTGCTGCCACGCGTTCGAGTGCGCCTCGCCCATGAACTTCGAGCCGACGAGTGCGATGCCCACGGTGCCGGTCATGCGCAAACCCTAGTGCGGCGCAGGTGACTGTGCCGGGGGCGGCGCACCGGCGCGGGGCAGGCCGGTCACCGCGGCAGCGAGGCCACGTCGACGACGCGGACGTCGGGCGCGAGACGGCGCAGGTCCTCGGGGTCGCTCGTGAGGACCGGGCCACCGTGCTCGAGCGCGCACACCACGACGCTCGCGTCCACGACGTCGCGGGTGCGGGCCCGCCCGCAGAGCGAGCCCGCAGCCTTGGCGGTCGCGGAGTCGAGCGGCACCACCCGGGCGAGCGGGTGGCTCAGCAGGTCGGCGAGGCGGACGTGCCGGGGGCCCTGCCGCCAGACCTGTGCGAGCGCTGCGGCCGGGACGCGGATCCCGCCGCCGGCGGCGGCTCGCTTCGCGAGGACCGCGACGCCCCGGTCCTCCCGTTCCAGGGCGATGAGTGCCCCTGCGTCGAGGACGAGCGGCTCCGTCGACGGTCCCGTCGCCACCTCCCGCCGCCGGGGGCTCACCGCCCCGCCAGCAGGTCGTCGGCCCAGGCCTTCTCCGCGTCGGTCATCGGCCCACCGGTCCGCTGCAGGATGTCGTCGACCATGGCGTCGAACCGGTGCTCGTCCTGGTAGGCCGCCATGGCCTCGGCGACGTACGCGGACACCGACGCGGCGTGCCCGTGCTTCACCGCCCGGCGGGCCGCGGTGACGAGGTGGTCGGGCAGGCTCACCGCGATCTTGATGGTCATACTTCTGTCATACCGCGGGATGCCCTCGCCACGCCAGAGGGATTCGGGTACGGCCGTCACGAGCCGGCCGCCTGGACGGTGTACCGGACGCCCTCGACCCGGCGTGGGACCGAGCCGCCGGCGAAGCCCGCGCCGTCCAGTGGGTCGAGCACGCATGCGTCAGGAAGCCATGCGCCGAAACCCGGTTGGACCTCGCCGCGGCTGAGGAGGACCTCGGAGATCTCGTTGTCGTGGGCGACCACGAGCCACAGTTCCTCGGTCTCCGCGCAGGACACCGCGACGACGCCGTCCAGGTGGTGGTCGAAGGTGAACCCGTCGAGGTCGGGGGAGCCCGATGTGGCCGCCGCCGCGCCGGGGCCGAGCAGGTGCGTTACCAGGAAGGTCAGCCAGTCGGCCGGGTAGTAGAACTTCTCGACGCCGCTCCAGGAGAGGCAGCAGCCTCGACCGCACGGCGACCAGCCGCACCCCATCGGTGGTTCGCGGTCTGTCAGGTTCCGTGGCGGGCGGTCGCCTCGTCGGCGTCGGAGCAGCACCTCCAGCTTCGGATGCGCGGGGACCGCGTACGGGTCGTCGCCCTCACGGGCGGGGCCGGCGTACGCCAGCGCGCGCAGATACTCGGTCTCGGCAGGATTGAGCGGCGGGTCGATGCTGACCCGGCCCAGCAGTTCGATATGCATTCCCATGGCCGCAGATCATGGCCCCGGTCTGCGACAGTCGTCGTCCGTCATCCACAGGCGCGGGACCGGAGCGGGTTATCCACAGGCCCGCAACCGGCTCTGGTGCAACGGGTCTCGGGCCGACAGGCTCGCGGCATGAGAAGGGACCCCGACGACAGGTCGGACATCTGGGATGTCCGCGACCCGGCGAAGCTCTTGCGGCGCATGGCTTCAGAGACCCCGTTCCTGCCCGGGGAGATCCGGCTCGCGTCGGTCGAGGATGCCTCGACGGAATGCCGGTTCCTCGGTCAGCTCCGCTTGGAACCGGGCGTCGTGGCACGAGCGGACGAGGACTCGCACGCCGGGTACGACCGTCGACATCGCCTGCTCGACGAGGCGGTCGCGGCGCTCCCGGCCGGGCCGGAGGAGCCGGGGCCACCGTGGACGACGGTGGTCCTGGTGTCCGCCCGGTACGGGCGGGTCGTCACCGGGATGCGCGAGCACCTGTGGGACGAAGCCGTGCACTTCTGCAACGAGTACGCGATGCGCTGGATGCTGCGCGGAGACCACGTGCTCCTGACCGAGCACGGGTGGCTCGTCCAGGGGACGTCGCTGGTCGGCGCAAGGCCGCACCTGCGCTCGCCGCGGCGGCGGCCCGTCAGAGCGCACCGGCCTCGGTGGATGAGCGGCCAGGCCACCAGGCAGATCAGCTCGGCCAGTAGGACGTCTTCCAGCCGTGCCGGCTCGGGGTGAACGCCGCCCGGATGTGCCGGTGGGCGTGGCCGTGCGCGGACCACGTGGCGGCCCGGTCGTCGTCCGTGGCCGACGGCGGTGCGCCCCCGCCCGAGCGGGCCGCGACGATCGCGAGGATCGCCGCGATCTCCTCGGGCGTGGCGTCGCCGGAGATGACGCGCAGGGTCGGCCGGGCGGACGGCGCCTGCGCGCCGTCCGTGGCCGTCTCGTCCCCGGCGCTCACAGCGGGATGTTCCCGTGCTTCTTCGGCGGCAGCGTCGCGCGCTTGGTCCTCAGCATGCGCAGCGCCTTGACGATCTCCGCCCGGGTCGACGACGGCGGGATGACCGCGTCGATGTAGCCGCGCTCGGCGGCGATGTAGGGGTTGGCGAGGGTGTCCTCGTACTCGGTGATGAGCCGGCGGCGCTCGGCGTCGACGTCTCCGGCGGCTTCCGAGACGTCCCGCAGCTCGTGCCGGTAGAGGATGTTCACCGCGCCCTGGGCGCCCATGACGGCGATCTGGGCCGTCGGCCACGCGAGGTTGACGTCGGCGCCGAGGTGCTTGGAGCCCATGACGTCGTACGCGCCGCCGTACGCCTTGCGGGTGATGACCGTGACCTTCGGGACCGTCGCCTCGGCGTACGCCCAGATGAGCTTGGCGCCGCGGCGGATGATGCCGTTCCACTCCTGGTCGGTGCCGGGCAGGAAGCCCGGGACGTCGACGAAGGTCAGGACGGGCACGTTGAACGCGTCGCAGGTGCGGACGAACCGCGCGGCCTTCTCGCTCGCGTCGATGTCGAGGGTGCCGGCGAACTGCATGGGCTGGTTCGCGACGACGCCGACGGAGCGGCCCTCGACGCGGCCGAAGCCGATGAGGATGTTCGGCGCGAACAGCGGCTGCACCTCGAGGAACTCGCCGTCGTCGAGCACCGCCTCGAGCACCGTGTGCATGTCGTACGGCTGGTTCGCCGAGTCGGGGATGATCGTGTCGAGGGCGTGGTCCTCGGCGTTCGGCTCGAGGTCGGCCTCGGCGTCGAACGCCGGGGCGTCCGAGAGGTTGTTGCTCGGCAGGTACGACAGCAGGGCGCGCACGTACTCGAGCGCGTCGTCCTCGTCGGAGCCCATGTAGTGCGCGTTGCCGCTCTTGCTGTTGTGCGTGCGGGCGCCGCCGAGCTCCTCGAAGCCGACCTCCTCGCCCGTGACGGTCTTGATGACGTCCGGGCCGGTGATGAACATGTGCGAGGTCTGGTCGACCATCACCGTGAAGTCGGTGATCGCGGGGGAGTAGACCGCCCCGCCGGCGCACGGGCCCATGATGAGCGAGATCTGCGGGACGACGCCGCTCGCGTGCACGTTGCGCAGGAAGATCTCGCCGTAGAGGCCGAGCGAGACGACGCCCTCCTGGATCCGCGCGCCGCCGGAGTCGTTGATGCCGATGACCGGGCAGCCGATCTTCATCGCGAGGTCCATGACCTTGACGATCTTCTCGCCGAAGACCTCGCCGAGGCTGCCGCCGAACACGGTGAAGTCCTGGGCGAACACGCACACCTGGCGGCCGTCGATCGTGCCGTGGCCGGTGACCACGCCGTCGCCGTAGGGCCGGTTGTGGTGCAGGCCGAAGTTGCGGCTGCGGTGCCGGGCCAGCTGGTCGAGCTCGACGAACGAGCCCTCGTCGAGGAGGGCGTCGATCCGTTCCCGTGCCGTCTTCTTGCCCTGCGCGTGGCGCTTCTCGACCGCCTTCGCCGACCCGGCGTTGATCGCCTCGTCGGCCCGGCGCTCGAGGTCGGCGAGCTTGCCCGCCGTCGTGTGGATGTCGATGTCCGAGGGGATCTCGGTCCCGCCCGCGCTCGCCGGCTCCGCCATGACGTCCCTTCCTGTCGGGGGCTGCACCGGTGCGGCCACCCGGTCCCCGAGCCTAGTCCGGCCGACCTGCGCGGGGCCGGGACCGTGAGCGGCGCTCGTCACACCGGCGCGTCGTCCACCCCCGAGCCGACCACTCGCCGATTCCTTTCGTTCAACCGATTGACGAACCTGTGAGTGCGGTCATACATTCCTTGTCGAAGCGCTTCGTCGAAGCGCTTCGACAATGACGGCGACAGTGGCAGTGGCGAGACCGGCGACGAGGCTGGAGGTGACCGCGTGGCAGCGACGATGACGGATGTCGCACGGTTGGCGAACGTCTCCGTGAGCACGGTCTCCTACGTCCTCACCGGCGCCCGGCCGATCTCCGGCGCCACCCGCGAGCGGGTGCTGGCCGCGATCGCCGAGCTCGGCTACTCGCCGAACGCCATGGCCCGCGGCCTCGCGAGCCGGCGCAGCACCTTGCTCGGGCTGCTCCTCCCGCTCGGTGAGGACGGCGTCGGTGCGACGGTCTCGGCCTTCGTCAACGGCGCGGCGTCCGCGGCGAGCGCCGCCGGCTACCACCTCACCCTCAACCCGGTCGGCGCGGACGACGCGGCCCCGCTGCGCGAGCTGGCGAGCCGGCGGCTGCTCGCCGGGGCCGCGCTCATGGCCGTCCGGCTCGACGACCCCCGGGTCGACGTGCTCCGCGAGCTGGGCGTCCCCTACGTGCTCATCGGGCGCACCCGGGACACCACCGGGGTCAGCTTCGTCGACATCGACTTCGACACGACGATGGCGGACGCCGTCGAGCACCTGGTGGGACTCGGGCACCGCCGCGTCGTGTACGTCAACCACTCCCAGGACGCGCTCGCCGCCGGTGACGGACCGACGGTGCGCACGGCCGAGGCGTTCGCCCGGGCCATGCGGGTGCACGGTCTCGAGCCGGTCATGGTCGCCGTCGACGACGGCGCCGCCCACGGCCGCGCCGCGGTCGAGGAGGCCCTCGCCCGCGACCCGGGCGTCACGGCCTTCGTGTCGATGAACGAGAGCGCGACCTTCGGCGTCCTCGCCGCGCTGGCCGACCGCGGGCTGCGCGTGCCGCAGGACGTCTCGGTCGTCTCGGTCGTCATGGCTCCGGCCGTCGCAGAGCTCGCCCATCCGGCCCTGACGGCGATGGAGTCCCCGGGCGCCGCCCTGGGCCGCCTCGCCGTGGAGGCCCTGGTCGACCAGCTCGACCGCACCGACCGACGGGACGCGGACCCGGCCGACGACAAGGAGGTCCACCAGCAGCTGCTGCCCTGCACCCTCCGGGTGCGGGGGACCAGCGGGCCCGTGCGCAGCTAGAGGGGCACGGGACCGGGCGCGCGGGCCGCGCCCGGATCACCCGGTCCGCCACCCGGCCAGGGGTGGCGGACCGGCCAGCGGAATCCGGACAGATTCGCCAGAAGGAGAATACTCATGTCGGCACGACGTAGATCGACGACGGGCAGACTCGCGACGATGGCGCTCGTCGCCGCCGTCGCGACCGGTCTCGCCGCCTGCGGAGGCGGCAGCAGCGCGGGCGGCGGGGCGAGCGAGGCCAGCGGCGCCAAGGTCCTCAAGCTGTGGCACTACGAGGGCGAGACCTCGGCGATGGGCGTGGCCTGGGACAAGGCCATCGAGATCTTCAAGACCGAGCACCCCGGCGTCGAGGTCCAGTTCGAGCGCAAGGCGTTCGAGCAGATCCAGCAGAACGCGAGCATGATCCTCAACTCCGACGCGGGCCCGGACATCCTCGAGTACAACAAGGGCAACGGCACGGCCGGTCTGCTCGCGTCCCAGGGCCTGCTCACGGACATCACCCCCGAGGCGACGAAGCGTGGCTGGGACAAGAAGGTCACCGGTGCGCTCGCGACGACGGCCGTGTACTCCGACAAGGGCGTCATGGGCACCGGCAAGTGGTTCGGCGTCCCGAACTACGGCGAGTACGTCACGGTCTACTACAACGCCGACATGTTCACGAAGTACGGCCTGACCGTCCCGACGACGCTCGACGACCTCACCAAGGTCATGGATGCGTTCACCGCCAAGGGCGTCACGCCGCTGGCGATGTCCGGCGCCGAGTACCCGGGCACCCAGCTGTACTACGAGCTCGCGCTCTCCAAGGCCGACCGCTCCTGGGTCGACGCCTACCAGCTCTACAAGGGCACGGTCGACTTCAAGGGCGGCCCCGTGCAGTACGGCGTCGACACGTTCGACCAGTGGGTGAAGAAGGGCTACGTCTCCAAGGAGTCCGCGAGCCTCAAGGCCGAGGACATGGGGACGGCGTGGATCGCCGGCAAGTACCCGATGCTCGTGAGCGGCACGTGGTGGTACGGCCGGATCGCCGCCGAGGCGAAGTTCGACTGGGACACGTTCCTGTTCCCGGGCAACACGCTCGCGCCGGGTTCGTCGGGCAACCTGTGGGTCGTCCCGACGAACAGCAAGGCCAAGGACCTCGCGTACGACTTCATCGACATCACGATGCGCCCCGAGATCCAGACGCTCATCGGCAACTCCGGCGGCATCCCGATCGCGGCCGACCCGTCGACGATCACCGACGCGAAGAACAAGAAGATCATCGAGAACTTCAACGGCCTGCTGAAGAGCGACGGTCTCGCGTTCTACCCCGACTGGCCCGTCCCCGGCTACTACGACGTCGTCGTCTCGGCGATGCAGGGCCTCATCAACCAGTCGAAGACTCCCGCCCAGGTCCAGGACGCCCTCGAGGGTCCGTACACGGCCGGGGTCAAGGAGGTCACCGGCGGCTGAGCCGTCCGGTCCCTCACCCGTCGCTCGACGCCGGCCGGTTCTCCCGGGCCGGCCGGCGTCGACCGGCCGAAGGAGTCGTCATGCCCGCAACCACCACCTCGGCCGCCCCCGGCGCCCAGGTCCCCGCACACCCGACGGCCGCTCCGGCGGCCGCCCGCCGGCGCCGCTCGCGGCACCCGGCCCGCACCGGCGGTCTCGTGTACTGGCTCTACCTGCTCCCCGGCGGCGCACTCTTCGCCGCGGTCATCGGCGGCCCGTTCGTCGCGAGCGTCTACCTGTCCTTCACGAAGTGGTCCGGCGTCGGCGACCCGCGCTGGGTCGGCCTGGCGAACTACGACCGGCTGGTCCACGACGAGATCTTCTGGACGTCGTTCAAGAACACGGTCGCGATGGTCGTCGCGATGGTCGTCGTCCCGACCCTGCTCGGGCTGCTCATCGCCGCGGTCCTCTTCGACGGCGTCGGCCGCTCGTTCCACCCCCGCGTGGCGAGCGGGCTGCGCGCCGCGATCTACCTGCCGCAGGTGCTCCCGGTCGTCGTCGCCGGCATCGTCTGGGGCTGGATCCTGCGCCCGGACGGCGCGGCGAACGCCGTGCTCGACGCCGTCGGGCTCGGGGCGCTCACCCAGGACTGGCTCGGGTCGCCGGGCACCGCCCTGCCGACCGTCATGCTCGTCATGATCTGGGTGCAGATCGGCTACCCGGTCGTCATCTTCATGGCGGCCCTGCAACGGGTCGACCCCGAGCTGTACGAGGCCGCCGAGCTCGACGGCGCCGGTTGGCTCCTGCGGTTCCGGCACATCACCGTGCCGCAGATCAGGCCGGAGACGTTCGTCGTGACCCTCACGTGCACCATCGCGGCGCTCAAGGTCTTCGCACCCGTCTACGCCCTGACCCGCGGAGGCCCGGACAACGTGACGAACGTGCCGTCGTACTTCGCGTACTACACGTTCTTCAAGAAGCTCAACGTCGGCTACGGGTCCGCCATCGCGACGGTGCTCACGCTGCTCATCGTGCTCGTCACCCTCGCGTTCCTGCGACTGCAGCGCGCGAGCGAGCAGGCCGAGGAAGGGAACTGACATGGCCGACGCCGTCCTCGCCCCGCAGCGCACCGTCCGGGCCGCACCGGACCGGCACCGCCGCGGTGCCGCCCGCTGGCTCGTCCTCGCAGCGGTCGCGCTCGTCGCGGTCCTCACCCTCGTGCCCTTCGCCATCATGGTGCTCAACGCGTTCAAGTCGCCGTCCGACTACTCGAACGGCGGACCGCTCAGCTGGCCGTCCGGGCTCTACACCGACGGGCTCGTGAACTACTGGCGCACCTCGCAGTACCCGCTCAAGCTCTGGAACTCGGTCGTCATCAGCGGGTCCGTCGCGGTCGCGGCCGTCGTCGTCTCGCTGCTCAACGCCTACGCCATCGGCATCGGGCGGGTCCGCGGCCGGATGAGCATCGTCGCGCTCTTCCTGCTGGCCAACATGCTGCCGCAGGAGACGATCGTCTACCCGCTCTACTACGCGGCCAAGCAGCTGGGCCTGTACAACACCCGGCTGTCGGTCATCATCATCTTCACCGTCGTCCAGAGCGCGTTCGGCACCTACCTGCTCGCCTCGGTCCTCGGGACGTTCCCGAAGGCGCTGCTCGAGGCCGCCGCCCTCGACGGCGCCGGGCACTGGAAGATCCTGTGGCGCATCGTCTTCCCGAACGTGCGCCCGACGCTCTCGGTGCTGCTCATCTTCTTCTTCGTCTGGACGTGGAACGAGTTCTTCATCCCGCTCGTGATGCTCGTCGACAACAGCACGCAGACCGTGCCGCTCGCGCTCGCCGCGCTCCAGGGGGACCGCCTCATGGACGCCCCGACGACGAACGCCGGTGCCCTCGTCAGCCTGCTGCCGGCCGTCGCGTTCTTCCTCGTCTTCCAGCGCACGCTGACCCGTGGGGTCACCGCCGGCGCGGTCAAGTGAGCACCGCCGCTCGCCCACGCCCCGCCGCACCGTCCGATCAGGAGCACACCCGACCATGAAGTTCACCGACGGCTACTGGATGGTCCGCAAGGGGTTCACCGTGCTGCGCCCCCGCGGCGTCGAGTCGGTCGAGACCGGCGAGCGGGACCTCACCGTCTACGCCCCGACCCGCCGGCTCGTCGGCCGCGGCGACACCCTCAACACCGCGCTCGTCACCGTCCGGCTCTTCTCGCCGGCCGAGGGCGTCGTCGGGGTGACGATCGCCCATCACACCGGCGGCCCCGACCGGGGCCCGCACTTCGCCGTCGCCGCCGACGAGCACGAGGTCGGCGTCGGGCAGGACGCCGCGAGCGCCTGGCTCACGACCGGGGAGCTCACCGCCCGGGTCACGACGCGGGGCGAGGGCTGGCGCCTGGAGTTCCGGCACGGCGAGCGGCTGCTCACCGCGTCCACGGAGCGCAGCGTCGGCATCGTCGAGGACGACGCGGGCCGCCACCACGTCCACGAACGGCTCTCGCTCGGCGTGGGGGAGACCCTGTACGGCCTCGGCGAGCGCTTCGGCGCCTTCGTCAAGAACGGCCAGAGCGTCGACGTCTGGAACGCCGACGGCGGCACGTCGAGCGAGCAGGCGTACAAGAACGTGCCGTTCTACCTGTCCGGCAACGGGTACGGCGTCCTCGTGGCGCACCCGGAGCTGGTGTCGTTCGAGGTCGGCTCCGAGGTCGTGTCGCAGACCCAGTTCAGCGTCGAGGGGCAGACCCTCACGTACTACGTCGTCGACGGGCCGACGCCGAAGGACGTGCTGCGCCGCTACACCGGTCTCACGGGCCGGCCGGCCCGGGTGCCCGCGTGGTCGTTCGGGCTGTGGCTCTCGACGTCCTTCACGACCGACTACGACGAGGCGACGGTGACGTCGTTCGTCGAGGGCATGGCCGAGCGCGACCTGCCGTTCAGCGTGCTCCACCTCGACTGCTTCTGGATGCGGCAGTTCCACTGGTGCGACTTCGTGTTCGACCCGGTGACCTTTCCGGACCCGGCGGGGATGCTCGCCCGGTACAAGGCGCGGGGCCTGCGGATCAGCCTCTGGATCAACCCCTACATCGCCCAGCGGTCGCACCTGTTCGAGGAGGGCCGGGCGAAGGGGTACCTCGTGCAGCGGGCCGACGGCTCGGTGTGGCAGTGGGACCTCTGGCAGGCCGGGATGGGGCTGGTCGACTTCACGAACCCGGACGCCGCGGCCTGGTTCTCGGGCAAGCTCGAGGAGCTGCTCGACCTCGGGGCCGACTGCTTCAAGACCGACTTCGGCGAGCGGGTGCCGACCGACGTCGTCTGGCACGACGGCTCGGACCCGCAGAAGATGCACAACTACTACGCGCACCTGTACAACCGCACGGTCTTCGAGCTCCTCGAGCGCCGGCGCGGCCGCGGCGAGGCGGTGGTCTTCGCGCGGTCGGCGACCACGGGCGGCCAGCAGTTCCCCGTGCACTGGGGCGGCGACTGCGAGTCGACGTTCCCGTCGATGGCCGAGTCGCTGCGCGGCGGGCTCTCGCTGGCGCTGTCCGGCTTCGGCTACTGGAGCCACGACATCGGCGGCTTCGAGGGCAGCCCCGACCCGGCGGTCTTCAAGCGCTGGCTGCCGTTCGGGCTGCTGTCGTCGCACTCCCGGCTGCACGGCTCGGACTCGTACCGGGTGCCGTGGGCGTTCGACGAGGAGGCCGTCGACGTCCTGCGCCGCTTCACCAGGCTCAAGATGCGGCTCATGCCGTACCTCGCGGCCGCGGCGGAGCAGGCGCACTCCGAGGGCCTGCCGATGATGCGGCCGATGGTCCTGGAGTTCCCCGACGACCCGGCGTGCGCCTACCTCGACCGGCAGTACATGCTCGGCGGCGACCTGCTCGTGGCACCGGTCATGACCGACAGCGGCGAGGTCACGTACTACGTCCCGGCGGGGACGTGGACCGACGTCCTCAGCGGCGACCAGGTGCACGGACCCGGCTGGGTCCGCGCCAAGCACGGCTTCGACTCGGTCCCGCTGCTCGCCCGCCCCGGGGCCGTGGTCCCGTTCGGTGCCGTCGACTCCCGGCCGGACTACGCCTGGGCGGACGACGTCGAGCTGCGGGTCTACGCGCCGGCGCCCGGGGCACGGACCCGGGTGCGGGTGCCGGCCCCGGACGGCGGCGAGGGAACCGTCTTCGAGGTCGCCGTCCCGGCGGAGGACGCGCCCGGTGCGGTGCCGGCGGCGCGCGTCCTGGCGGGGACGTCGTCCGGCCACGTGGTCACGGTCGTCGGGGTCCCGGGCGGCGCCGGGTAGGTTGCCGGGGTGGACGACGCGAGCCCCTGGAGCGACCTCGGCCGGCCGCCGCTGAGCCAGGCGGCGCTCCGCCGGGCCGTCACGCAGGGGACGGGTGCCACCTGGCGGGCGCTCGACGTCCTGCCGCGGACCGCCTCGACGAACGCCGACGCCCTGGCCCGCGCCGCGGACGGCGAGCCCGAGGGGCTCGTCGTCGTCACCGATCACCAGACGGCCGGGCGGGGCCGGCTCGACCGGACCTGGGAGACGCCGGCCCGGGCCGCGCTCGCCGTGTCGGTGCTCCTGCGCCCGGGGACGCCGTCGACGACCCCGGACGGTGAGGACCTGCCCGTCGTCGCGCCCGAGCACTGGTCCTGGCTGCCGCTGCTCACGGGCGTCGCGGCGCACGACGCGCTCGTGCGCACCTGCGGTCTGACCGCCCGGCTCAAGTGGCCCAACGACGTCCTCGTCCCGCGCGACGGACGGCCCGGCGCCGAGGCCGGCAAGGTGTGCGGCATCCTCGCCGAGCTCGCGTCGACGCCGTCCGGGATCGCCGTCGTCGTCGGCGCCGGGATCAACGTGACCCAGACCGCGCAGGAGCTGCCCGTGCCGACCGCGACGTCGCTCGCGCTCGCCGGCTCCGCGACGACCGACCGGGACACCGTGCTGCGCGCCTACCTGCGCGCGCTCTCCGACCGCTACCGGGCCTGGCGGCGCGCCGCCGGCGACCCGCGGGCGAGCGGGATCGCCGCCGCCTACCGGGAGGCCTGCGCGACGATCGGTCTCGAGGTCGCCGTCGAGCTGCCCGGCGGGGTCGTCCGGGGGGTCGCCGACGGCGTCGACGATGCGGGCCAGCTCCTCGTCCGGGACGCCTCCGGCGCGGTCCGTGCGCTCGCCGCCGGGGACGTCGTCCACGTGCGGCCGTCGGCCGCGTCGTCGGGCTCCGGCTGATCGCCGCCCGGCGGAGACGGCATCATCACCGGTATGGGGATCCCGCAGCGCGCGCTCGGCGACGACGAGCGGGTCGTGCTCGCCGTGCGGCCGCACGGCCGCGTGCTCGTCGGGCCGGTCGTCGTCCTGTTCGTCCTCGCCCCGGTCACCGGCGTCGTCGCCGGCTTCGTCAGCCCCGGCGGGGCGGGCTCGGTGCTGCGGGCCGTCGTCCTCGTGCTCGGCGGCGTCGTCGTGTTCCGCGGCGCCGTCGTCCCGTTCCTGCTCTGGCGCAGCACCGTCTACACGGTGACGACGCAGCGGGTCGCCGTCCGGCGCGGCGTGCTCAGCCGGTTCGGCCGGGACGTCCCGCTGGCCCGGGTCAGCGGCGTGACGTTCCGGACCGGGCCGCTGGACCGGCTCTTCGGCAGCGGCCGGATCCGGATCGACGCGACGGGGGAGGGACCGCTCGTCCTCGACGACGTCCCGGCCGTCGAGCACGTGCAGCGGGCGGTGCAGAAGTACGCCGGGCTCGCCGCCGACGAGCTGCCGGACGACTCGACGGACGAGCCGACGGACGACCTGCCCGCGTACCCGGCCGACCCGGACGACGGACCGTTCGGCCATGATCTCCTCGACGTCGAGGAGCTCGACGAGCCCTTCGAGGTGGACGGCTCCGACGAGGACCTCGGGGACGAGGGCTTCGGGGACGAGAGCTTCGGGGACGAGGACCAGGAGCTCGAGGACGAGGAGCTCGAGGACGACGACGGGGACGAGGACGTCGGGGGCGGGGACGACGGGGTGCACGAGGTGGACGACGTGACATGGCGGCGACGCGGCCGCGGCGGCTGGTGGCGACGGTGACGCAGGCCGGTCCGCAGACGTCGCGCGACCTGCGGCGCACGGCCGCCGCCCTCGAGCTGCGGCTGCTGGGCGGACCCCGGCGCTACGCCCGCCGCGAGGTCGCCAAGCTCGTCGGCGTCTCGGTGCTCTCGGCCCGCAAGCTGTGGCGCGCCCTCGGCTTCGCGAACGTCGCCGAGCAGGACGTCGCCTTCACCGACGCGGACGTCGCGGCCCTGACCCGGGTCGTCGGCGCCGTCCGCGACGGGCTCATCGACGAGCCGACCGCGATCGCCCTCGCCCGCGCCGTCGGGCAGACCACCGACCGGCTCGTCTCCTGGCAGGTCGAGGCGCTGCTGGAGCACCTGCGCGACAGCGTCGGGTCGGAGGGGTCCGAGCTCGCCGTCGGGCACCTCGTCGACCTCGTCGACGACCTGGAACAGGTCGTCGTCTACGCCTGGCGACGCCGGCTCGCCGCCGTCGTCGCCCGGCTCGGCGCCGACCCGGACGCCGGCGACGACCTCCAGGCGACCGACCTCACCGTCGGCTTCGCCGACCTCGTCTCCTACACCCGGCTCAGCCAGCGGCTCGAGCAGCGCGAGCTCGGCCAGCTCGTCCAGCGTTTCGAGGGCCTCGCGTCGGACGTCGTCACCGCCGGCGGCGGGCGGGTCGTCAAGACCGTCGGTGACGAGGTGCTCTTCACGACCGACGACCCCGGCTCGGCCGCGGTGATCGCGCTGTCGCTGTCCGAGCTCATGGCGATCGACCGGCTCGTGCCGGACGTCCGGGTCGGCCTCGCGCACGGCCCGGTCCTGCGCAGCCTCGGCGACGTCTACGGCGCCACGGTCAACCTCGCGAGCCGGCTCACCGCCCTGGCCCAGCCCGGCACGGTCGTCACCGACCACGCGACCGCGGCCCGCCTGCAGGGTCACCCGGACGTCGTCCTCGTCGCGCAGCGCGTCCGCCAGGTCCGCGGCTTCGGCACCATCACCCCGCTGCTCATCGCCCGCGCCGGCCCCGACGCCCGGCTCATCGACCTCGACTGACACCGGGCGCGGGTCGGTAGGGTCCCGCTCATGGCAGAGGTGTTCGAGGGCGGGTCCGAGCACGTCCGGCTCGTGCGGCACGGGGACGAGGGGTACGTCGTCGAGGTCGTCCTCGACCGGCCCGAGGCGCTCAACGCGCTGTCGCAGGCGTTCGCCGCGGAGCTGCGCGACACGTTCGCCGCGATCGCCGCGAACCCCGTGGTGCGGGCCGTCGTCCTCTCGTCGAGCCAGGACCGGGCGTTCTGCGTCGGCGCCGACCTCAAGGAACGCAACGGGTTCACCGACGCGCAGCTGCGCGGGCAGCGGGTCGTCTACCGGGCCATGGCGCGGGCGTTCCTCGACGTGCCGGTGCCGGTCGTCGCCGCCGTCGCGGGGTACGCGCTCGGCGGCGGGCTCGAGCTCGCGCTGCTCTGCGACCTGGTCGTCGCGGACACGACGGCGGTGCTCGGGCTGCCCGAGGTGTCGGTCGGCGTCGTCCCCGGGCTGGGCGGCACCCAGCTGCTGTCCCGCCGGATCGGGCTCGGCCGCGCGTCCGACCTCATCCTCACCGCGCGCCGGCTCACCGCCGCCGAGGCCGACGGGATGGGCCTGCTCAGCAGGCTCACGGCGGCCGGGCAGGCCCGGGCCGTCGCGCTCGACGTCGCGACGACCATCGCCGGGCACTCGCCGGTCGGCGTCCGCAACGCCAAGCGCGCCGTCCGGCTCGGGTTCGACACCGACCTCGCGAGCGGGCTCGAGATCGAGGACGGTGCCTGGCGGGCGACCGCGTTCAGCGCCGACCGGGCCGAGGGCGTCGCGGCGTTCAACGAGAAGCGGCGCCCGGTGTGGCCGGGAACGCCCTGAGCCCGGTCCGGTCCCTCGCGGCGCGCCTGAGCAGGACTGCTCAGCGGGACACGCCGCGACGTAGGTAGCCGGACGCCTGACGCCGGGCCCGCGGACCGACCAGGCTGTCGGCCATGGTCAACGTCCCCGGCCTCGACGTCCCCGGTCCGCGCGCCCTCGGCGTGCTCGACCTCGACGCGATCGTCGACAGCACCCGCTGCCCCGTCTGCCGTTCGGTGCTCGCCGCGACGACCTGCGGCAGCTGCGGGGCCGACCTCACGGGGGTCGCCGCCCGCCGGGTCTGGGACCTCTCCCGGCAGATCGTCACCGCCGCGACCGAGCGGGCGACGCAGGTCCGGGTGCTCGGCGAGGAGGCCGCGCAGCGTCGGGCGGCGCAGGCACGACCGGCGTCCCCGCCCGCGGTGCCCGTGCCGCCGGTGCCCGTGCCGCCGGTGCCCGGACCGACGGGAGNGACCGACGGGAGCCGTGCCGCCGGCGTCGCCGGCCGTGCCCCCGGCGGTTCCGCCGCCGTTCGCCCCGCCCGCCGGGCCGGTCCCGGCCCGGCGGCAGGGGCTCGGCGTCCAGGGTGTGCTCGTCGGGCTCGGTGCGCTGCTCCTCGCAGTGGCGGCGATCGTCTTCCTCGCGTTCGCGTGGAACGCCATGGGCATCGGCGGCCGGGCCGCCGTCGTCGGCGGCGTGACCCTCGCGGCGCTCGCCGGCGCCGCCGCGCTGCGGCCGCGGCTCGAGGCGACGGGGGAGGCGGTCGGGGCCTTGGCCGCCGTCCTCGTCCTCGCCGACGTCTGGGCGGTCCGCCGCACGGGCCTGCTCGGGGCCGACGACGTCGACGCGTTCCTCTACTCCGGCGCGGGCCTCGCCGTCGCCGCGCTCGTCCTCGGGGGATGGGCGCTGCGGTGGCGGGTCCGCGCCGGGTCCGTCGTCGCGTCGCTCGTGCTGCCGGTCGCCGCGCTGCTCCTCGGGCTCGCCACGACCGGGCCGCAGGGGACGGCGCGCGGCCTGGGCCTCGGGCTCGTCCTCGCGGCCCTCGCCACCGCCGTCCGGGGCCTGCTGCCCCGTGCCTGGTCGGCGGAACGGGTGCTCCTGCGGCTCGGCGCCGCGGCGGGCCTGCTCGTGCTGCCGGTCGCCGCCCTCGTCACGTACCTGGACGACGGCAACCTCGGGGTCGCGCTGCTCGCCGCCGGGACGGTCGCCGCCGGCCTGCAGGCGACCGTCGAGCTGCGGGCACCGGCGCCGGTCCCGGCACCGCGCGGGCCCGCCACGATCCGCAGCCTGTGGTCCGCGGCCGCCGGCGGCTACCTCGCGACGGTGGCCGCCGTCGGTGCGGCCCGGGTGCTCGACGCCGTCGACAGCGGGACGTCCCCGGTCTACGTCGTGCCCGTCGCCGCCGTCGGGCTGGCGCTCGTGCTCGTCGCCCTGGCGACCCCCGGGCTGGAGCGGGTCGGCGTCCGGGGCCGGCCGGCCGCGCTCGCCGTCGAGGTCGTCGGCGGACTCGTGCTCTCCGTCGAGGCGGCCGTCGTCGCGACGGCTGCGCTCGGGCCGGCGTTCGCCGCGGTGTCCGGCCCGTGGCGGCACACCGCGGGCGAGAGCCTCGCCTCCGTCGCACCCGACGCGTCGGCCTACACCGACCGGCCCGGGCTCTGGCAGACGGTCCTCGTCGCCTCGTGCGCCGCGCTGCTCGTCGCGACAGCAGCGCTCGTCGTCGGGCACCGGGCGCGTCCTGAAGCGGTCGGTGCGGAGGCGCCGTGGGTCGCACCGCTGCTCGCCGGTGGTGGTGTCGTCGGGCTCGTCTGCGCCCCGCGGCTCATGGTCGGGGCCGCCGTCGGCGCGCTCGTCCTGCTCGCGGTGCTGACGACCGTCGTCCGGCTGCGGGTCCCCGCGCTCGCCGGGCGGGCGGACGCCGGCCCGGGGGCGCGGGCGACCGCGCTGTCGCTGCGCGTCGTCGCGGCCGGTGCGGGTGCGCTCGCCGTCGTCGACGCCTGGAGCGTCCCGGCGCTCTCCGTCCCGCTCACCGTGCTCGGGGTCGTCGCGCTGCTCGCGGCGCGCCCGGCGCTCCCGGCCGGCGCCGCCCCGCTCCTCGTCGGCGCGGCCGCCGTCGCGGCGACGGTCGCCGCGGGCGGTGCGGCCGGGCTGCTCGACCGCAGCGTCGCCGACCGGTTCACGACCGCCGGGGTCGCCGCTGCGCTGCTCGTCGTCCTGGCCCAGGCCCTGGCGTGGGCGACGGCCCGCCCGGCACCGGGGGCAGCGGGCGCATCGGGCGGACCGGACGTGCCGCAGGCGCGCGGCCTGCTCGCCCGGCCCTCGACGGCCGAACGGCTCGCGGTGACGGCCGCCGGCGCGCTCGTCGGAGGCGTCTCGCTGCTCGCCGCGGTGGCGGGCGGGGGCGGCGCGGACGGCGAGGAACCGGCGCGGCTCGCCGTGGTCCTCGGCGCGCTGCTGCTCGCGGCGGTCGTCACGGCCCTGGCCCCTGTCCGGGCCGCCGAACCGGGCGCCGACCCGGTCGTGCTGCCCGTCGTCCGCGGCACCCGGCTGGCCGCGGCCGGCGCCGTGCCGGCGCTCGCAGGCGCCACCGCCGTGGCCCTCGTCGAGCGGTTCGGGTCCGGCACCGACGGCGTCGTCGCGCTCCGCGGGCTCGTCCTCGCCGCAGCCGCGGCGGCCGCGGCGCTCGCCCTCGCCGGGGTGCTCGCGGCGCGGCGCGCGACCGTGCGCGCCCCGCGCAGGCCCGCGGTGGAGGCGGGGGTGGTCGTCGTCGCGCTGGCCGCCGGGATCTGCGCCCTCGCCGACCCGGTCGCGGCCCGCGCCTGGGTGACCCTCATGCTGCTCGGCGCGGCGGCGTCCGCGGTCGCGGTCGCCGACGACCGGCGCCCCGTCGGCTGGCCGGCCTGGGTGCTCCTCACCGCGTCGACGTGGGTGCGCCTCGACCTCGGGGACGTCCGGACCCTCGAGGCGTACACGCTCCCGCCGGCCGCCGCGCTGCTCGCGGTCGCGGCCCTGCGGGTGCGGCGCGAGCGGGGGGCCGCCGTCTGGCGGGTGCTCGCACCGGGGGCGGGCCTGGCGCTCGGCCCGAGCGTGCTCGCGAGCGCAGGCGGAGGGGACCTGCGCCCGTGGGTGCTGCTCGCGGTCGGCGCCGGGCTCGTCGCCGCCGGGCTGCTCCCGGACGGCGGCACACCGCGGACGGCGCTGCTGCACCGGGTCGGGCGGGTGCTCACGATCGCCGGGGCCGCCGCCGCGCTCGGGCCGGGCCTGCTGCGCACCGCGGTGGCGGTGTCGGGAGCGGCCCAGGACGCCGGGCTCGGTGCGTCCTCGCTCGTCCGGGCGGTCGACGTCGAGCGCTGGTCGTCGCCCGCGGCGGTCGTCGTGCTCGCGGCGACCGTCGTCCTCGCCGGCCGGCACCGGGCCTTCACCGGCCGCCTCGCGGGCCTCGCACTCGTGCCCGCCCTCGTCGTCCTCACCGCGCCGTCGTGGGCCGCGGCGGCCGTCGTCCGCTGGGACGGCGCGCCCCGGCTCGTCGCCGGTGACGCGGCGACCGCGCCGACGGTGGCCCGTCTCCTCGGGGCGCTCGCCGTCCTCGTGGTCGTCGCGGTCGTCGCGGCCGC
Source organism: Kineosporia sp. R_H_3 (assembly GCF_002198675.1). Lineage (GTDB taxonomy): Bacteria > Actinomycetota > Actinomycetes > Actinomycetales > Kineosporiaceae > R-H-3. Next base: position 36,717 of record NZ_MWLL01000090.1, read on the forward strand.
GCGCAGGGGTGCGGACCCGGCGACGCCGGCAGGTCTGCTCCTCACCTGGCCGCTCGCGCTGGTCGCGGCAGCCGGCGCAGCGTTCGTGGCTCTCACCGGGTACCGGGTGCTCGACGTGCCCGTCGAGGCCTTCACGGTGACCTCGGGCGCGCTCGCGGTCGTGCTCGGCGCCCTGCGGCTGCGCGCCGTGCCGGCGCTGCGCTCCTGGCCGGCGCTCGGGCCGGGGCTCCTGCTCGCCCTCGTGCCGACGCTCGTGCTCGCCGCCGACGGCGCCCTGTGGCGGATCGTCGGTCTCGTCGTCGTCGCGGCCGCGGTCGTCGCCGTCGGTGCGGCCCGCAGGCTGCAGGCGGCCGTCGTCGTCGGGGCGCTCGTGCTCGTCGGGCACGCCGTGGTCCAGCTCGCCCCGTACGTCGCGGACCTCACGACGTCGCAGTGGCGCTGGGTGGTCTTCGCCGTCGTCGGCGCCGGGCTGCTCGCGCTGGGCGCGACGTACGAGCGGCAGCTCGTCCGGCTGCGGCTCGCCCGGACCCGGGTGTCGGCGCTGCGCTGAGCCCGCGCCCCACCCCTCTCGGCTGCCCGGCCGCCCGCCCGNCCGAGAGGGGTGGGGCGCGGGCCGGCGGCGGTGCGGCCCTCTCGCGGGCCGGGGAGGGACGTCGTCGCGGTGCTTTGCTCTGCCTGCACCAGCGAGCCAAGGGTGGGAGCACCACGGGAGGACCGGAGGAGGCCGCACGTGGCGTTTGCTCTACCCTCACGTCTGAGGGTGACGCCGCGGAGAGGGCGGCGCTGGGAGCGGGACGACGGTCAGGCGGCCTCAGCGGAGCCGACGGGTTCGCGGTCGCCGTCGGTGAGGTCGGTCGTGCCCTGGGGGCGGATCTCGGTGAAGACGAACGTGCGGTACGCCCAGAACCGGAAGAGCGTGCCGAGCGCGATCCCGACGACGTTGCCGGAGATGTTGTCCGCGAGCGGGCTCTTGAAGCCGAGCACGTAGTGCGAGATGCCGAGGCAGGCGAGCGAGATCGCGAGGCCGCCGACGTTCATGACGACGAAGAGCACGAGCTCGGCGGTCGGGGCGCTGCGACGGCGGTGCCGGAACGTCCAGTACCGGTTGCCGAGATAGGCGACGAGGGTCGCGGCGGTCACCGAGAGCACCTTCGACAGCAGCGGCTTGTGCGCGAGCGGGGCGTCCCCGAGGGGCCACACGCCGGTGCGGAGCAGGTTGTAGACGTAGACGTCCGTGACGTAGGCCAACGCGCCCACCGCACCGAACTTGACGACCTCGCGGTAGACGACGTCGACCATCGAGCGCAGCCGGCCGACGGCTCCCGCGATCCCTCGCATGCCGGTGAGACTACCCGCCGTGGCTGTGGATAGTTTGCGGTCGTGCCGCATCCCGACCCGCAGACCGCCGTGACGCGCAGCTCCTCGAGGCAGCGTGACGACGACCTCACACCCGAGGCGGCCGCCGTCGCCCCCGCTCCGACCGGCTTCGGGGCGCTCCCCGAGCGCCCGCCCGGCGGCTTCCCCGTCGTCGGGGTCGTCGGTGGCGGCCAGCTCGCGCGGATGACCGCCCCGCCCGCGGTGAACCTCGCTGTGCGCCTGCGGGTGCTCGCCGAGGCCGTCGACTCGTCGGCGGCCCAGGTTGTGCCGGACTCGCCCGTCGGCGACCACCGCGACGTCGAGGCCGTCACGGCGTTCGCCGCGGGCTGCGACGTCCTCACCTTCGACCACGAGCACGTCCCCACCCGCCTCCTCGAGTCGCTCGAGGCGGCCGGGGTCGCCGTCCGGCCGGGGTCCGCGGCGCTCGTCCACGCCCAGGACAAGGCCGTCATGCGGCGCCGGCTCACCGCGCTCGGGGTGCCGTGCCCGCGGTGGGCCCTCGTGCACGACGCCGCGGAGCTCGAGGCGTTCGCCGCGACGACCGGCTGGCCCGTCGTCCTCAAGACCCCGCGCGGCGGCTACGACGGCAAAGGCGTGCTCGTCGTCGGCTCGGCCGCCGAGGCCGCGGACTGGCTCGAGCGCTCGCACCACCCGGACGCCGAGCACGCCGACGCGCTGCTCGCCGAGGAGAAGGTCGACTTCGTCCGCGAGCTCGCGGTCCTCGTGGCCCGCAGCCCTTCCGGGCAGGCCGCGGCCTGGCCGGTCGTCGAGACCGTGCAGGTCGGCGGGATCTGCCACGAGGTGATCGCTCCGGCGCCTGGGCTCGACCCGGACCTCGCCGCCGAGGCGACGAGCGCCGCGCTGCGGATCGCCGGTGAGCTCGGCGTCGTCGGCGTGCTCGCCGTCGAGCTGTTCGAGGTGACCGGGGACGACGGCCGCCCGGGCTTCGTCGTCAACGAGCTCGCGATGCGCCCGCACAACAGCGGCCACTGGACGATCGACGGCGCCGTGACGAGCCAGTTCGAGCAGCACCTGCGCGCCGTCCTCGACCTGCCGCTCGGCGACCCCCGCCCGCGGGAGACCTGGTCGGTCATGGTCAACGTGCTCGGCGGGAAGTGCGAGGACCTCTACCGCTCCTACCTGCACGTCATGGCCCACGACCCCGGCGTCAAGGTGCACATGTACGGCAAGGGGGTCCGGCCGGGCCGCAAGATCGGTCACGTCACCGTCAGCGGCCCGGACCTGGACGACGTCCGGGCCAGGGCTCGGCACGCGGCCGACTTCATCACGGGCGTCATCGACAGCTAGACCGACAGCCAGACCGACAGCCAGACCGACAGCCAGACCGACAGCTAGGGAGCCGGCAATGAGTGAGACGGTCGTGGGCCTGGTCATGGGGTCCGACTCGGACTGGCCCGTCATGGAGGAGGCCGCCAAGGTCCTCGACGAGTTCGGCGTCGGCTACGAGGCGGACGTCGTCTCGGCCCACCGGATGCCCCACGAGATGGTCGAGTACGGCACCCGGGCGCACGAGCGGGGGCTGCGCGTCATCATCGCCGGTGCCGGGGGAGCGGCCCACCTGCCGGGCATGCTCGCCTCGGTCACCCCGCTGCCCGTCATCGGCGTCCCGGTACCGCTGCGCTACCTCGACGGGATGGACTCGCTCCTGTCGATCGTGCAGATGCCCGGGGGTGTCCCGGTCGCGACCGTCTCCGTCGCCGGCGCGAAGAACGCCGGGCTGCTCGCCGTCCGGATCCTCGGGGCCGGGGCGGACGACGAGGCGCGCCGGCTGCGTGACGCGATGCTCGCCTACCAGCAGGGCCTCAAGGACGAGGCGACCGCCAAGGGCGAGCGGCTGCGCTCGCGGCGCAGCCAGCCGGCGACGGGCTTCGGCTTCACCCGCTGACGGCCGGCCGGCGAGCGGCCGGGCCGCCTCACTGCGGGGACACCGCACCGTCCGTGCGGGTCCGCTCCCTGGCCGGGCCCGGCCGGCCGGACGACGGTGGGAGGCGTCCGACACCGACGCACCTGGGGGACCCGTGTCCGTGCACCCCGTCGCACCGACGACGCACACCGTCGAGCTCGAGCAGCTCGCGCAGATCAACGCCGTGCTCGGGGCCGCCGCTCGCCGGGTGAGCGCGCAGGAGCTGTCGCTGGACGGCGCCCCGCTCGTCGGCCGCGGCGTCCGGGCCCCGCTCGCGCCGCTGCTGCCGGGGCAGACCCGGTTGCCCGGCTACGCCGTGCTGAGCCGGGTCGCGGCGTCCGGGCCGCCGGAGTACCCGTACGTGCACGGGCACTTCACGGCGCTGCCGTGGCGGCACGGTGACCTCGTCGTCGAGCTGCACACACCGACGCTCGCGTCCCTGAGCCACCGGCTCGACCTGCACCACCTCTGGGGCGTGCGCTGAGGCGACGTCCGCTCCCGAGGCGCGGGACCGGCGGGACCTGACGGAGGTCCCGCCGGTCGCGTCAGCGCTTCTGCTCGGCGGCGAGCGGCGTGATCGCCTCGGTGTCGTCCGTCTTCAGCGCCGTGAAGAGCTTCTTCGCCTTCGCGGTGTCCCACGAGACGGCCTCGCCGGCCGGGGTGCGCAGCGCCGGGTTGCCGATCGGCACGGTGAGCGAGAGCCCGCCACCGCCGGACACGGCCCGCATGGCGAGCACGAACCGGGCCAGGCCGACCGGCGTCGTCCCGTCGTCGACGACGAGCGCCCCGCCGCCGGCGGACGCCGCCGGGACCGCGCGCCACGGCGCGAGGATGACGCCCGGCGAGAGCGTCTTGCCGGCGATCGCGGCGAGCACCTGGCGCTGCCGCTCGACGCGGCCGAGGTCGCCGCGCGGGTCGCTGTAGCGGGCGCGGGCGTAGCCGAGGGCGGTCGCGCCGTCCATGTCCTGGCAGCCCTTGGGGATGTCCAGGCCGGCCTTCTTGTCCTTCATGGCCCGCGGCGAGCAGACGTTGACGCCGCCGATCGCGTCGACGAGCGTCGCGTACCCGCCGAGGCCGGTCTCGACGTACTCGTCGATCGTCACGCCGGTCGCCTGCTCGACGGTGCGGACCAGGAGCTGCGGGCCGCCGAACGCGAACGCCGCGTTGATCTTGTTCTTGCCGCGGCCGGGGATCGACACGTACGAGTCGCGCGGGATGCTCACGAGCACGGTCGGGCCGCCGCCCGAGGGCACGTGGAGCAGCATGATCGTGTCGGTGCGTCGACCGCCGATCTTGCCCGTCGCGAGCTTCTTGCGCTGCGCGGCGGTCAGGCCCTCGCGGGAGTCGCTGCCGACGACGAGGTAGGTGCGGCCCGGGGTGTCCGCGGGCCGCTCGTCGGGCAGCGCCGCGACCTTCGTCAGGTGCGTCCAGGCGACGGTGGCGAGCACGAGCGGGTAGACGAGCGCGAGCACGACGAGGACGGCGAGCACGAGCTTCCAGGAGACGCGGCGGCTGCGCGGGCGCGGGACCCGCGGCGGGCCGGCCCCGAGCGTGCCGCCCGGTCCGCCGGGACCGCCGCGGAAGCCGGAGCGGGCCGCGC
>NZ_MWLL01000091.1 GCF_002198675.1 Kineosporia sp. R_H_3
GGGGGCGGGCCCCCTCACGAGGCTGGGTCGACGAGCGGCCGGCCGACGGGCGGCCGCGTGGTCAGTTCTGGTCGCGGCGACGGTCCCAACGGTCCTCGAGGCGCTGCATGAACGAGCCGTTGCCACCGCCCCGGCGCTTCACGGGGCGGCCCTTGACGGTGCCGCCGGCGGAGACCACCCCGGCGGGGCCGCCCTTGCGCTGGCTCGACACGGCGTACGCCGTCCCGGCGAGCATGAAGACGAAGCCGAGGATCGCGAGGACGTAGTTCTTGCCCGCGACGCCGGCGACCAGTCCGACGAGTCCGAGGGAGATCGCCACCGCACCGATGAGGATCTTCCGGCCCGCCCCGGCCCGGCGGTTGGCACCGCGCATGGTGGAGGCGAACTTGGGATCCTCGGCGTAGAGGGCGCGCTCCATCTGCTCGAGAAGGCGCTGCTCGTTGTCCGAGAGCGGCACGTCGACCTCCCAGGTGCAGTCCGCGATACAAACAGGATAAGTCCGGGCCGCGCGGCGCGAAACCCGATCCAAGGATGACTCGGCAACCCCGTGTTTCGACTTGATGACGCTCGGGGGGTCCGAAAGGTTCGTCGTGACATCACCCGATCAGCAGCATGGTGCATCCGATCCCTGTGCACCACCCGGTGAAACGGTGCGAAACGGCGTCGAACGGGCCCGGACGCTCGCCGGACGGCGGGTCACGCCGACTCGTCCGGCTGCACGAGGCTCGCCGGCCGGACGGCGCCCGCCCCGAACCGCGCGCTCGCCCGGTCGACCGCCTGCTCGGCCTCGCGCCAGCCCTGCGGCCGCTCGTCGAGGGCGAGCTGGTGATGGCTCCCGGCGGCGTCCGCCAGCCCTTCGACCCGCACCCCGACGAGCCGGATCCGGGCCCGGTCGAGCCCGAGCGCGGCGTAGAGGTCGCGGGCCACGGCGTAGACGGTGCGCGCGACGTCGGTCCGCTCGGGCAGCGTGCGGGCCCGGGTGATCGTCGTGAAGTCGGCGAACCGGACCTTGATGCTCACGGTGCGCCCGACCATCCCCTGCGACCGCATCCGGGCGGCGACCCGTTCGGACAGCCGGAGCAGCTCACGCAGGACGACCTGCGTGTCGTCGACGTCACGGGCGAACGTCTCCTCGGCGCCGATGCTCTTCTCGACCTGCTCGGGGACGACCGGGCGCGGGTCCCGGCCCCACGAGAGCGCGTGCAGATGGCTGCCGGCGGCGTCCCCGACGGCCCGGCGCAGCGTCTCCACCGGGACGTGCGCGAGGTCGGCGACGGTGCGCAGCCCGAGCCGCTGGAGCGCCTCCTCGGTGCGGTCGCCGACCCCCCAGAGCGCCCCGACGGGGAGCCGGTGGAGGAACGTCACCGTCTCGTCCCGCGGGACGACGAGCAGCCCGTCCGGCTTGGCCCGCCCGGACGCGAGCTTGGCGACGAACTTCGTCGAGGCGACGCCGACCGAGCACGTGATGCGCTGCTCGTCGGCCACCCTGTCCCGGATGAGCTGCCCGATCGCGGCGGGCGGCCCGAGCCGGCGGAGGGCGCCCGCGACGTCGAGGAAGGCCTCGTCGAGGCTCAGCGGCTCCACGGCGGGCGTCACCGAGCGGAAGATCTCCATGACGCCGTGGGAGACCTCGCTGTAGCGGTGGTGCCGGGGCTCGAGGACGACGGCCTGCGGGCAGAGCCGGCGGGCCCGGCCCATCGGCATCGCCGAGTGGACGCCGAACCGGCGGGCCTCGTACGTCGCCGAGAGGACGACGCTGCGCCCGCTCCCGCCGCCGACGACGACCGGCAGGCCGTGCAGGTCGGGCCGGTCGATGAGCTCGACGGACGCGAAGAAGGCGTCCATGTCGACGTGGAGGATCGTGCAGCCGTCGTCGTCACCGGTGAGGCCGTCGTCGAAGCCGCCCGGGCGCCCGGCCCGGTCGAGCTGGCGGCGGCTCACGGGGCACCTCCCCCGGTGACGCGGTGCGCGGTGATGTGCGCGGTGATGTGCGCGGTGATGTGCGCGGTGGCGCCGGCCGGTGCGTCAGCCGCGGCGCCGGGCGACGAGGTGGAGCTGGGCCGCGACGGCCGACAGGACCGCCCGGTCGGGGTGCTCGCTCGCGGCCCGCTCGAGGTCGAGGAGGGCCTGGGCGGCCTCGGGGTCGCCGTCGACGAGCGCACCGGGGAGCAGGTCGGTGAAGATCCGCACGCCGTGGACGAGCCGGACCTCGACCGAGCCGCCGCCCGAGCCGTCGCCGGTCGCGGCCGGCCGGTCGGCGAGCAGGCCGCGCAGGGCGGCCTCGTCGAACCGCCGGGGCACCGGGTCGCCGTCGCCGCCGCGGCCGGCGGGGTCGTCGAGGATCCGCCGGGCCTCGGCGAACCGGCCGGAGAGCGCCCGGGCGAAGAGGGCACCGAGCCGCTGCGCGACGAGCACGCTGAGCAGCCCGTCGGGCCGCAGCGCGTCGACGGCGTCGTGGAGCGCCGCGTGCGGGTCGTCGACGTACTCCAGGGCGCCGTGGCACAGGACGACGTCGGCGACCCCGGCCCCGAGGACCGAGGTGAGCGCCCCGGCGTCCCCCTGCTCGGCCCGGACCCGGTCGGCCACGCCGGCGTCGGCCGCGCGGCGGCGCAGGGCCGCGAGGGCGTCCGGGCTGGGGTCGACGACGGTGACCCGGTGCCCCAGCTCGGCGAGCGGGACGGCGAAGCCGCCGGTGCCGCCGCCGACGTCGACGACGTCGAGGGACGCCCGGCCGACGGCCTGCGACTGCTCCGCGACGAGGGTATCGAGCACCTCCCAGACGACGGCGGTCCGGATCGCCGAGCGCGGGTCGCCCCGCAGTGCCCAGCGACGGGCTCGGGCGGTGTCAGGGGCCACGGTCGGTCTCCCGGATGAGGTCGCGTCGTCCACGGTCGGGACGTCGCCTCCCACCCTAGTGAGCGCGTGCCCCGCGGCGACGCCGCGGTCGCCGGGACACCCGCGGGACGCGCCTGTGCCGTGCGGTGCAGGTCGTCGCTCACCGGCCGCTGCTCCCCGGGCTCGCGTGCCAGAGCTTGCGCGGCGGCTCGCTGCGGCGGCGCCGCTCGCCCCCGGCGTCGCGCGGGTCTCCCCCGGCCGCCGTCGGGTCGGCCGCCGTCGGGGCGCCGGCAGCCCGGTCCTCGGGCCCGACCGGCTGCTCCCCCGGCCGCAGCGGGCGGCGGCCCCGGTCGCCGTCGACGACCGGGCCGGCGCCCTCGGCGGCGAGCATCCGCCGGGTGTCCCGGGTGTTCTCCCCCGGCGGCTTGATGTCGGCGTACGGCGACTGCCGGAACCCGCTCGCGTGGACGAGCACCCGGCGGTGCCCGGACCCGCCGCCCATCCCGCCGGCCCGGTTCGCGCCGGCCGCCGACGCGGCGGCCGGCCGGGCGACGTCCCGGTCACCGCTCGGCAGCCCGGTGCGGGTCAGCGCGGCGGCGTACTCCTCGTCGGCCGTCGGGCCGCCGTCCCGGGCCGGGACGACGACCCCGCCGCCGAACTCGGTGACCGGCGGGCGGACCATGACCGGCCGCGACGACCGGCTCGCCGCCGCCCCGCGGACCGCGGCCTGGGTCGTCTCGTCGTCCCAGGAGCGCTCGGCGGTGACGATCCGCCGGACCGCCTCCAGGCCGCCCCCGACCCAGGCGTCCCAGAGCACCGGCAGCTCCCACGCCCCGGTCGCCCGCAGCGACACCCCGCGCGGACCGGTCCGGCGCAGGACGCCGCGGACGACGAGCAGCCAGGAGTGGAAGACCGTCGCGGCGTACGGGCCCTGGGCGTCCTCGAAGAACGTCGCGTCGACCGGACCGGTCGCGTCGTCGAGGGTGAGGAAGACGACCCGCCGCCCGGACCGCACCGGCGGCGTCTGGGTCGCGACCTTGACCCCGGCGACGAGCAGCTCGCTGCGGCTGCGCCGGCGGAGCACATCGGCGGAGCGGGTCACCCCGAGCGCGTCGAGGAGCGGGACGTAGAAGTCGAGGACGTGCCGGCTCGCGTCGAGCCCGAGCACCTCGAGCTCGGCCCGGACCCGCTCCGCCCCCGTCATCTCGGGCAGCCCGCTGCGGACGGTCTCGTCCGGGGCGTCGCCGAGGTCGAGGGCGAGCTGCACCGAGTGGTCCTGCGGCGGGGCCGCCGCCCGCGGGGCCTGCGACTGGCGGGCCGTGGCCTCCCGGACGGCGTCCGGGTGCGGCCCGTCGGGCCCGGCCGCCGCGGCGTGCGCCTCCCGGGCGGCGCCCCGGGAGGCCCCGGTGCCCGGCCGGCCCTTCGTCACCGACCGGGTCCACCGCTCGAGCTCGGCGACCTGCAGGAGCAGGTCGCGCCGGGTCACCCGGCCGCGGCGCCGGACCGGCAGCGTCGAGCCGAGCCCGTAGAGGGTGTCGAAGGCCCCGGCGACGACGAGCCGCTCGACGACCGGGCGGGACACGTGCGCGCGGTGCCAGAAGTCGGCGAGCGAGTGGTACGGCCGGCCCGCGACGATGCGTGCGACCTCGGCCTCCGAGATGCCCTTGACGTCGGCGAGGGCGAGCCGGATGCCGTAGGGCCGGCCGTCGGGCAGCCCCTCCCCGGGCAGCGGCCGCGGGGTCGGCGGGTCGTCGGGCGCGTCGGGTGCGTCGTCCGGTGCATGGCCGAGGTGACCGCCGGGGTGCCCGTCGGGCCGGGCGTCGTGGCCCGCGTCGGCCGCGGCCACGTCGGGGCTGGTCCCCCGCGACGGCCGGGCGTCGACCTGGTCGAGGATCCGCGGCGGCGGCTCGTCCCACCAGGTGACCTTCTCCACCCGGTACGTCGCGTCGGAGACGTTGACGTCGAGCGGCAGGACGGCGATGCCGAAGTTGCGGGCGTCGTCGAGGATGAGCCGCTTGGGGTACATCCCGGGGTCGTGGGTGAGCACCCCGGCGAGGAAGGCCGCCGGGTGGTGCGCCTTGAGCCACGCCGAGTGGTAGGTCGGCAGCGCGAACGCCGCGGCGTGCGCCTTGCAGAACCCGAACGACGCGAAGGCCTTGAGCACCTCCCAGATCCGGTCGACCGTCGCGGCGTCGTAGCCGAGGGCGGTCGCCCGCGGCCGCCACCACGCCTCGACGTCGACCTGCCCCGCGGGCGAGCCCATCGCCCGCCGGACCTCGTCGGCCTGGGCGAGGCTGCACCCCGCGGTGACCGCGACGATCTTGAGCACCTGCTCGTGGAAGACGACGACGCCCGCGGTCTCGGCGAGGGCCGGCTCGAGGCTCGGGTGGAGGTAGTCGGGCTCGTCCCAGCGCTGCCGGGCCCGCAGGAACGGGGTGACCATGTCGGACTTCACCGGCCCGGGCCGGAACAGCGAGATGTCGATGATGAGGTCGCCGAACGTCTCCGGGGCGAACTTGCCGACGAGCTCGCGCTGCCCGGGCGACTCGATCTGGAACATCCCGAGGGTGTGCGTCGAGCGGATGAGGCGGAACGTCGCCTCGTCGTCGTGCGGCACGGCGTCGAGGTCGATCCGGCCGGTGCCCGGGTCGAGGTAGCCGGTCACCGGGTCGGCGGCCGTCTGCGGGTGGTGCCCGGCGGCGAGGGCGTCGGGGCCGTCGACCCGTTCGACCTCCTGCAGCGCGTAGGCCATCGAGGACTGCATCCGGATCCCGAGGACGTCGAGCTTGAGCAGGCCGAGGTCCTCGACGTCGTCCTTGTCGAACTGGCTCATGGGGAACCCGACCCAGCTCGACTCGACCGGGGTCCGGTCGAGCAGGCTCCGGTCGGAGAGCAGGACGCCGCACGGGTGGAGCGCGACGTGCCGCGGCAGGCCGTCGAGCCGCTCGACGAGGTCGAAGAGCAGGTCGAGCCGGGCCGCGCCGAGCCCGGACGCCCGCAGCTCGGGCAGCTCCCGGATCGCATGCCGGACGTCGCGGGCCCGGATGTGCGGGAACGACTTGGCGATCGCGTCGACCTCGGGCGGCGGGAGGCCGAGCGCGGCACCGACGTCCCGGACGGCGTGCCGCACCCGGTAGGTGTCCATCATCGACACGCAGCTGACCCGCTCCGACCCGAAGCGCCGCAGGATCTCCTCGTAGACCTCGGTGCGCCGGGCGGACTCGACGTCGACGTCGATGTCGGGCAGCTGCGCGCGCATCGGGGAGAGGAACCGCTCCATGAGCAGGTCGTGCCGCAGCGGGTCGACCCCGGAGATGCCGAGCAGGTAGTTCACGAGGCTGCCGGCCCCCGAGCCGCGCGCCGCGACCCGGACCCCGATCCCCCGGATGAGCCCGCACACCTCGCCGACGGTGAGGAAGTAGGCCGGGAAGCCCATCTCCGTGATGGTCGCCAGCTCGTGCTCGAGCCGCTCGGAGACGGCCCGCAGCCGCTGCGCGGACGCCCCGGGGTAGCGCCGGCCGATCCCGGCCTCGCACTCCTTGCGCAGCCGGGACTGCGGGCTCTCCCCGATGCCGAGGCCGAGGACCTCGTCCTCGGGCAGGTGGACGCTGCCGGTGCCGAGGTCGGCCTGGGCGTCGAGCCGGCACCGGTCGGCGAGGGCCCCGGTCGCCGCGAGCAGGCCGGTGGCGCCGTCCTCGTCGCCCGCCGCCCGGGCGACCTCGCGGGCGACCGACGCCATGTGCCCGCCCGGTGCGAGGAACCCCTCGGCGCTGACCCGGTCGACGTGCCGGGTGTCGAGGGCGACGAGCCGGCGGGCGGCGTCGAGGACGTCGACGGTCGTCGCACCGTCCGGCGTCGCGGACCGGACGGCGTTCGTGAGGACGGCGGTCACGCCGGCCTCGCCGGCCACCGCGAGCATCCGCGCCGCGTGGCCGACGCTGCCCGGGGTGCCCTGCGCGCCGTGGTGGCAGACGACCTCGACGTAGAGCTCGGCCGGGGCGGGCAGCACGGCACGCCACCGGTCGAGGACGGCCCGGGCCAGGTCGGGCCGGCGGGCGAGCACCGCCCGGCCGACCTCGGAGCCTGGGCCGAGGAGGACGGCGAGGGCGGGCGCCCCGCTGCGGGGGTCGGCCGCGTGCTCGCCGACGAGGTCGGGGGTGGCCACCGGCCGGCCCCGCTCCCCGCGCAGGTGGGTCGCCGACACGAGCCGGCACAGCCGGCCCCAGCCGGCGGCCACGGGCAGCCCGGTCGCGGCGTCCGCGGCGAGGGCGAGGACGGTGACCCGCGGGTGCCGCGGGTCGACGCTCGCGCCGCCGCGCACCGGGGCCCGCCCGGCCGGGCGGCCCGCCGGGACCGCCCAGCCGGGCAGCCCGTCGAGGAGCCCGCTCGGCTCCACGGCGAGGTCGACGCCGAGGATCGGGGACAGCCCCGCCGCGGCGCAGGCCCGGGTGAACTTCACCGCGCCGTAGAGCCCGTCCCGGTCGGTGAGCGCGAGCGCGTCCATGCCGTGCCCGGCGGCCTCCTCGACGAGCGCCGCCGGTGTCGAGGCGCCGTAGCGCAACGAGTAGCCGGAGGCGACGTGGAGGTGCGTGAAGGGAACACCCATGGCCTGGCCCGCCTCTTCCGGTTTCTCTACGTGACAGGTGGGCTGACGAGCAGGTGCCTCACGTGCAGGTGGCTCACGTGCAGGTCGGCAGCGCCCCCGGCAGCACCGGCTGGTAGGGCATGCCGAGCACCGTCTCGACGACGTGGTGGAAGGTCTCGGAGTCGCGCAGGAGGTCGTCGGCGTCGCGCGCCGAGATGCCCTCGCCCCGGCCGGCCTCGATGGCGGCGCGCCGGGTCGCGGTCGCGGCGAAGAAGGCCGCCCACTCGGTGAGCTCGGGGGCGACCCTGGGGAGGATGTCCCAGACGCTGCGGGGACCGCCCCGGGTCGTCGCCCGGCCCCGGACCGCGAGCACCGCGGCCCCGGCCCGCAGCGCCGCGAGGTGCGCCGCGACGTAGCGCTCGCCGCAGCTGCGCGCCGCGCAGGCCTGGAGCAGCCCTGCCCGGGACCGTTCGAGCAGCATGCGTGCGGCCACCGAGACGGGTGGACGGTCCAGAGTGCTCACCGGCATGTCGGCCTCCTGGTCGGCGGGCCCTGCACCGCCGGTCGTGTCCTGCATGGGGTCGTTCGGGTCGTGCTCGTGCGGGTCGTCGGACCCGCTCCTGCCGCTCACGACGCACGTCAGTCCGCGACGCGGACGAGGCGCCACGCGTCGGCGTGCGCCCCCTCGCGGCAGAGGTCGAAGACCCCGGAGCCGTGGACCCGGCCCCGGCTCGCCTCGACCCGCCACACCTCACGCTCGGGGGCGAGCGCGACCCGGGGGCCGCGCACCTCCTGCTCGCCGCCCTCGTACCCGTCCCCCTCGTGCGGCACGGCGCCCGTGCCCGGTCCCGTGCCCCCTGGGGCGTGCTCGTCGCCGTCCCCGTGGACCGCCCGGGCCGCCGCGGACGCCCACCAGGCCCGGCGCTCGCGCCAGTGCCCGAGGACGTCACGGACGACGTACAGCCGGCCGTGCCACAGGAAGCTCCCCGGCCGTTCGCCGTCCGGTGCAGGACGGACCTCGACCGGCTCCTCGTACCGTCGGACCATTGCGGTGCCTCCCCTCGTGAGTGCGTGCCGGGCGTCGTCGACGTCGGTCGATATCGGTGTCGACGGGTGCCGGCGACGCCGTGGGGAAGACGGACGCCGGGTGCCTCACCCGGCGGGCGCGCTTCCCCACACGCCCGCCGGGTGAGACCCGTTGGTCACGGCCCGTGGCGCGGCGGGGTCGAGTCGCCGCGCCACGAGCCGCTTCGCCCGCCGGGTCCGCGATCCCGGCAGGCATTCGAACACGCGTTCGAACGATTTCGACTGTACACCGCCCCCGGCCGGGGCTCAACGGCTTGCGCACCTCCGCCCGGACGGCCGGGCGTGTCGCCGGGGAGACACGCCCCGATCGTCCGAGAACCGCTGGAAACGTCACTCCGACCGTGCTGTACTTACACTTGGACATGCCAAACGTCAGCGAGGAGGAGAGATGATGACACTTCCCGCTGCCGACGCCGACGACGCTGTCGCCGGCCTCGTCACCGATCCGGGCACGGAGCCGTGGCCCGCCGTCGCCGGCCAGCCCCGCACCTGGGAGTGGCCCCGGCACGGCCCCAAGCCTCCCCGGGGGGACCGACAGTTCCGCGAGTTCGAGGCCGCCGTGCCGCCCGCGATCGGCGATCGGCCGGTCCGCCCGGGCCCCGAGGCCCGGGCCGCGCTCGCCGCCGCGACCGAGGCGGTCGCCGTCCTCGACCGCTCCGCGACCGTCGACCTCACCGCCCTCGCGGGGGCGCTGCTGCGCTCGGAGTCCGTCGCGTCGTCCCGGATCGAGCACCTGCGCGCCTCCCAGCGCGAGGTCGGGCTCGCGATGCTCCGCGGCGGCGACCCGCGCAGCGCGGCCGCGCACGTCGCGGCGAACGTCCGGGCCATGACCCTCGCCGTGGCCCGGGCCGCCGACGGCGGCGACACGACCGTCGACGACGTGCTCGACGTCCACCGCACGCTCCTCGCCGACGACCCCGAGCAGTCCGGCTGGGCCGGCCACCTGCGCACCGTGCAGAACTGGGTCGGCGGCTCGTTCCACTCCCCGCGCGGCGCCCTCTTCGTGCCGCCGCAGCCCGGCCTCGTCGCCCCGCTCATGAACGACCTCGTCCGGTTCTGCAACCGGGTCGACGTCGACCCGGTCGCCCAGGCCGCCGTCGCCCACGCGCAGTTCGAGACGATCCACCCCTTCACCGACGGCAACGGCCGCACCGGCCGGGCGCTCGTCCACGTCCTCCTGCGGCGCCGGGGCCTGGTCCGGACGACGGTCGTGCCGGTCTCGACGGTGCTCCTCGCCGACGTCGACGCCTACTTCGCCGGCCTGGCCGACTACCGGGCCGGCCGGCTCGACGTCTGGCTCGCCCGGTTCGCGGCGGCGACGTCGCACGCGGCGTCCGCCGGGCTGCGGCTCGCGCTCGACCTCGCCGAGATGCGCGGCGCGTGGTGGGACGCCGCCCGGCCGCGGCGCGGGTCCGTCGGCGCGGTGCTCCTCGAGGCGCTCCTGCGCCAGCCCGTCGTCGACATCGACACCCTCCGGGTGCTCGCCGAAGAGGGCGGCGCGGACGGTGCCGTCGCGGACAAGAACCTCTACCGGGCCGTCGACCGGCTCGTCGCGGCCGACGTCCTCGCCGAGGTCTCGGGCGGCGCCCGCAACCGGGTCTGGGCCGCGGTCGACGTCCTGGACCTCCTCGAGCGCTTCGAGACCGACCTCGGACGGCGGCGGGCCCCGCTGTGACGTCGGCCGGCGGTACCGCCCCGGCGCCGGGCGGCCCCGCGCACAGACCCGCGCGACCCGCCACCGGGACGGACGTGTCGAATTCCACGACGTCCGCACGCGTGTTCCGGGTCCCCGGTCCTGGTAGTCACCCCCGGTGCGCACATAATGTCCACTCGTGGCCACCCAGACCCTGAGCTCCCGGAAGACCGGAGCGCGACGCACGACCGTTGCGATGAAGCTGCTCATGGCGTCGACCGGTGGGTTGTTCGTCTTCTACGTGCTCGCGCACATGTACGGCAACCTCAAGGTCTTCGCCGGGCAGGACGCCTTCGACACCTACGCCCACCATCTCCGGACCCTCGGAGAGCCGATCCTCCCGTACGAGGGCTTCCTGTGGCTCTTCCGGGTCGCGCTGATCCTCGCGCTCGTCGGGCACGCGTACTCCGCCTTCTACCTGTGGAGCAAGGCGAGCGGTGCGCGCAGCACGCGCTACGCCGTCAGCGCCGCGAGCCGGATGGCCTGGAAGTCGCAGACGATGCGCTGGGGCGGGGTCGCGCTCCTGCTCTTCCTCGTCTGGCACCTGATCCAGTTCACGATCGTCAAGGTCAACGTCAACCCCGACGTCAAGGACGCCACGATCGGCGACAGCCCCTACGCGCTCGTCGTCGCGAGCTTCCAGGTCTGGTGGGTCGTTGTGATTTACCTCCTCGCGCTGGCAGCCCTCGGGCTGCACCTGCAGCATGGGGTGTGGAGCGGTGCCCAGACCCTGGGCTGGACGAACTCTCCGCGGGCACGGCGCACGGCGCAGACGACCGCGTACGCGATCGCCCTCGTCACCGCGGTCGGGTTCGCACTGCCTCCGCTGTTCATCCTCTTCGGCGTCGTGGACTGATGGGACAGACCGACATGACCGACCGCACCGCAGGGCTCTTCGTCGAGGGCGAGCCCATCCATGACACCAAGGCCCCGTCGGGGCCGATCGAGACCCGCTGGAGCCGGCGCAAGTTCGAGGCCAAGCTCGTCAACCCGGCCAACCGGCGCAAGCTGTCGGTCATCGTCGTCGGCACCGGCCTGGCCGGCGCCTCGGCGAGCGCGACGCTCGGCGAGGCCGGCTACGTCGTGAAGTCCTTCTGCTACCAGGACTCCCCGCGCCGCGCGCACTCGATCGCGGCCCAGGGCGGCATCAACGCGGCGAAGAACTACAAGGAGGACGGCGACTCCGTCTTCCGCCTCTTCTACGACACCGTCAAGGGCGGCGACTACCGCGCCCGCGAGTCGAACGTGTTCCGGCTGGCCGAGGTCAGCACGAACATCATCGACCAGTGCGTCGCGCAGGGCGTCCCGTTCGCCCGCGAGTACGGCGGCCTGCTCGACAACCGCTCCTTCGGCGGCGTCCAGGTCTCGCGGACGTTCTACGCCCGCGGCCAGACGGGCCAGCAGCTCCTCATCGGCGCCTACCAGGCGCTGCAGCGCCAGGTCGCGGCCGGCTCGGTCGAGGTCTTCACCCGGCACGAGATGCTCGAGCTCGTCGTCGTCGAGGGCCGGGCCCGCGGGATCATCGTGCGGGACATGGTGAGCGGCGAGATCGAGACCCACCTCGCGGACGCCGTCGTCCTCGCGACCGGCGGCTACGGCAACGTCTTCTTCCTCTCGACGAACGCCATGGGCTGCAACGTCACCGCGACGTGGCGCGCGCACCGCAAGGGCGCGCTGTTCGCCAACCCGTGCTTCACGCAGATCCACCCGACGTGCATCCCGGTCTCCGGGGACCACCAGAGCAAGCTCACGCTCATGAGCGAGTCGCTGCGCAACGACGGGCGGATCTGGGTCCCCAAGGACCCGGCGGACCGGGAGAAGGACCCGCGGCAGATCCCCGAGGAGGCCCGCGACTACTACCTCGAGCGGATCTACCCGGCGTTCGGCAACCTCGTGCCGCGCGACATCGCCTCGCGGGCCGCGAAGTACCAGTGCGACCAGGGCAAGGGTGTCGGCCCGGGCGGCCTCGGGGTCTACCTCGACTTCGCCGACGTCATCTCCCGCCTCGGCGTCGAGACCGTCAAGGCCCGCTACGGCAACCTCTTCGACATGTACGCGCGGATCACGGGCGAGAACCCGTACGAGACGCCGATGCGGATCTACCCGGCCGTGCACTACACGATGGGCGGGCTCTGGGTCGACTACGACCTCGAGTCGACGATCCCCGGCCTCTTCGTGGCCGGCGAGGCGAACTTCTCCGACCACGGGGCGAACCGGCTCGGGGCCTCGGCCCTCATGCAGGGCCTCGCGGACGGCTACTTCGTGCTGCCGAACACGATCCGCGACTACCTCGCGGCCGGCCCCTTCCCCGCCGTCGCCCAGGACGCCCCCGAGGTCGTCGAGGCGCGGACGGCGGTGCAGACCCGGATCGAGCGGTTCCTGTCGAGCAACGGCTCGCGCACCGTCGACTCCTTCCACCGCGAGCTCGGCCACATCATGTGGGAGTACTGCGGCATGGAGCGCACCGAGGAGGGGCTGCTCGAGGCGATCAGCCGGATCCGCGCGCTGCGCAAGGAGTTCCAGGACGACGTCCGGGTGCTCGGCGCCAACGAGCAGGTCAACGCCTCGCTCGAGAAGGCCGGCCGGGTGGCCGACCTCATCGACCTCGGCGAGCTCATGTGCATCGACGCGCTCCACCGCCGCGAGTCCTGCGGCGGGCACTTCCGCGCCGAGTCCCAGACCGAGGACGGCGAGGCGCTGCGCCACGACGACGAGTACGCCTACGTCGCGGCCTGGCAGTACGGCGGCGAGGACGGCCCACCGGTCCTGCGCAAGGAACCCCTCGTGTACGAGTTCGTCGAGATGAAGCAGCGGAGCTACAAGTGAAGATCACTCTTCGGATCTGGCGCCAGGCCGGCAAGGACGCGCCGGGCCGGCTCGTCAGCTACCAGCGCGACGACGTCTCGCCGGACATGTCCTTCCTCGAGATGCTCGACGTGCTCAACGAGGACCTCATCGCCAAGGGCGAGGAGCCGGTCGAGTTCGACAGCGACTGCCGCGAGGGCATCTGCGGCATGTGCGGCCTCGTCATCAACGGCGAGCCGCACGGCCCGCAGGTGACGACGACGTGCCAGCTCCACATGCGCTCGTTCGAGGGCTGCGACTCGATCACCATCGAGCCGCTGCGCGCGGACGCGTTCCCGGTGCTGCGCGACCTCGTCGTCGACCGCAGCCCGCTCGACCGGATCATCCAGGCGGGCGGCTACGTCTCGGTGAACACCGGGTCGGCCCCCGAGGCGCACTCCCAGCTCGTGCCGAAGGTGCACGCCGACCGGGCGTTCGACGCCGCGGTCTGCATCGGCTGCGGTGCCTGCGCCGCCGCCTGCCCGAACGCCTCGGCGATGCTCTTCCTCGGCGCCAAGGTGACCCACCTCGGCGAGCTGCCGCAGGGCCAGCCGGAGCGCGACGCCCGTGTGGTGAACATGCTCAACCAGCACGACGAGGAGGGCTTCGGCGGCTGCACGAACGTCGGCGCCTGCGCCACGGCGTGCCCGAAGGAGATCCCGCTGGACGTCATCAGCCAGCTCAACAAGGACCTGCGCCACTCCCTCGTCCGGGGGCTGTGACACCGCAGGAGCACTCCCGAGCACAGCCCGCTGCGGCACGACCCGGTCAGAAGCCGAGGTCGTGCCGCAGCGGCGTGTTCACCCGGAACCACGCACCGAGGGTGTCGAGGTCGCGCACCGGGGTCCGGAACCGGACGACGACGTCGGTCACGCCGTCGCCGGTGAGGCAGGCAAGGACGAGCCCGTCGCCCGCGAGCGACCGCACGGTCACCGCCGACGTCCCGGCCGGCCCGCCCCGCGCCCCGGCGAGCGCCCGGAGCTCGGCCTGGTGGTCGCGCTCGAGGTGCTCGGCGACGCCGAGCAGCCGGACGGTCCAGGGGTCGGGCCGGGCGGCGCGGAACAGCACCTGCGGCACGGCCCGGCGGACGACGTCCCCGGTCGCCGACCGCTCGACGAGCTGGACCCGCTCGGCCCGAACCGGGGCGGCGACGAGCCCGTCGACGTCGGCCAGGCCCGGGCAGGCGCACCCGCCGGACGGCGACAGGTCGCCCAGCGGGACGTCCCGCAGCGGCACGGCCGGCCCGCACCGGCCGCCGAGGACGAGCTCGCCGAGGGCCCGGTCGCGGGCCCGCCAGCGGATCTCGACCGGCAGCCCGGCCAGGCCGCCGGGATCCCGGTCGACGAGGTAGACGTCGCCGTCCTCGTCCGCGACGACGGCGACCGGCTGCGCGACGTCGGCCGCGCCGCTCCGGACGGCGACCCGGACGGCGGCGGCGAGGATCGTCCGGGCCCGGGCGGCCACGGGAACGGGTGCTCCCTGCATGAGTCCTTCTAGTTAGGTAAGGCTTACCTAACTAACCATGCTGTCGCTGTGGGCCGCAAGGGGACCGACCCCGGCCCACCCTCCCCCGGCCGCTCGGGACCAACATCCGCAGTACGACCTGAAGGATCGACAGATACTCGAATCTGCCGGGTCACGGGGGTCGCGCCCCGGCGGACCGGGGGCCTCGATGATCTCCGTTCATGGACGCGCCAGCACCGCGACCATCACCTCTCGGACACCGCGTCGCATCGTCCTGTGCGTCCTCCTCCTGGTGGTGGTCGCCGCCTGCGGTGGCGCGCCACCCCTGGGACCTCCGCAGCCGACGACACCGATCCGATCGCCGGTCCGCTCGTCCGTGTCACCTGATGCCGGGGCTCGAGCCGTCACCCCGGTTGCGACACCGTCATCGCCGACCACGCCCCCGCCGAGGACCTCCACCGGCTCCCGGCGCAAGCACGTGTGGGCTCTCCCGATGGGGGACATGGAGAACGCGGACGACAGCGGAGTCCTCTACGGCATGCTCATGGGCGGGCGGTGCCGGGAGGCCCAGGACTACCTGGACGCCGTGTGGTGGCACAGCTTCTTCGAGAGTCCCGAGTACGTGGTGCTCTTCCAGGTCGGGATCGACATGTGCCGCGGTGACCGCCGGGCGGCAGCCGACCTGTTCGCCCGGGGGACCGACAGCTACCGCTGGCAGGGAGTCGCGCAGGTCCGGAACCTCCGGAACCTCGTCCTGGCGTACACCGACGCAGCCGGCGAGCCCGACCCGTGCGCGGGCGAGGATGCGCTCCCGTGCTGGGCGTCCGACCTGGCGCCGTGGCCACCCGGGCCGCACCTGCCCTACGACGACCCGCGGACGGTTGCCGTCGAGGGGCGCACCCTGCGTGCACTCTCCGTCTCCCGGGGGCCCGCGTCCCTGCCGGGGAACCCGGGCCTCGACCTCGACACCGGCGAGGTCGGGATGGGCGAGGGAGTCGACCTCTGGTGGGACAACACCTCCCCCGACGACCGGTGGCTGCGTCCACAGGGAGGGACCACCCTCGTCGTCGTCGACGGGGGCCGCTACGAGGACCTCGGTATCCGTGACCTCGTCGGACTGCGCTACGCCGACGTGCCGTTGGACGGCAGGACCGGGCCGACGAACCAGGTTCCGACCGGAACCGTCATCGCCGTGCGGATCGACGCGGACACGTACGCGAAGGTACGCGTCACGAAGTACGACTCGGACCTGGAGCTCGACTGGGAGACCCTCCAGGTGTCCTGATCCGACCCGACGAGAGCACCGAGCGAAGGTGGTGACCCAGGTGAGGTCGGTCGCAGGCTCCCGGCTCGCTCGTCGCCCCACGCCGCCTCCGACGACGGCCGCGAACCCGGTCCCGACCCTGCGTGCTGTCACGGGACCTCTGCTCACGCTCCTGGCCAATGTCGCCGTGCTCACAGCACTGCTCGTCTACTTCGGATGGCAGCGGACCGAGAGCGAGGCGGCCGCGCTCGGGATCGACGAGAGCGTCCTCGGCCTCGGAACCCAGGACTACGTGCTCCGAAGCGTGGGACCGGTGCTCAGACTCCTCGCGGTCGTCGGGGTGTCGGGATATCTGGCGGTACGGCTCGACAGCTGGACCCGCGGCCGCATCGAGGCGCGTCCGGAGACCGACCGGCTGCTCGACGTGCTGACCCTCCTGATGCTGTGGAGCTGGCTCGTCCTTCCTTTGGCCGTCGTCGCGCTGTCGTTCAGGGTCTGGGCGGTCGCGTACGTCGCGTTCCCCTTCGCGATCGGGCTCGGTGCACTCCTCGTGCCGTACGCCCGCGTCCTGCGGGCACGCAGGGGCCTGGGCGGCGAGCCGCCTCCTGGAGACAGAGCGGCAGAGCGCCTCCTGTCCGTCCTGGTTCTTGCCGTGACCCTCTTCTGGGGGACCTCCAACTATGCCGAACTGGTCGGCGAAGGCATCGCCGACCGCATCCGCACTGGGGCGGCCGCGGCGACCCCCGCCGCCGTCTACAGCCCGCACCCGCTGGAGATCGCCGGGGCGGGTGTCGTCGTGGAACGGTTCCCCGGACCTACCTACGGCTACCGCTACACGGGACTGCGTCTGCTCGAACGGTCCACTGAGGGGTATGTCCTCCTCGCGGGGGACTGGAGCACCGACGACGCGGCAGGCGTCGTCGTGATCCTCCCGAGCGGCGCGCCGCTGCGCTTCGAGTTCGGCCCCGGAGCGCGGCCTGTCTCGTGACGACGGGCGTGACCGTGACCCGGGGGACGATCCGCGACCTCCTGCGCGCCGCGGCGGCCACATGGCTAGCCTGGCGACGTGACGTCCCAGATCTCCTCCGGCCCCGGCGAGCTCGACGACCACCCGTCCGTGAAGCGCGTGCGCGGCGTCCTCGCCGAGCGCGGCGCGACCGGCGCGATCGTCGTCCTCGGCGACCACGCGCGGACGGCGCCGCTCGCCGCCGAGCAGCTCGGCGTCGGCGTCGCGCAGATCGCGAACTCGCTCGTCTTCGCCGTCCCGGACGACTCCGCCCCCGGCGGCCGGCGGCCGCTGCTCGTGCTCACGTCGGGGGCGCACCGGGTCGACACCGCGAAGGTGGCCGCGCTCGTCGGCGCCCCGCGGCTCGACCGGGCCGACGCCGACTTCGTCCGGGAGACAACGGGTTTCGCGATCGGCGGGGTGGCCCCCGTCGGGCACACCAGCCCGGTCCAGACCCTCGTCGACACCGACCTCGCGCAGTTCGACGAGGTGTGGGCGGCCGGCGGCCACCCGCGCACGGTGTTCCCGACGACGTACGACGAGCTCGTCCGGATCACGGGCGGCGCCCCCGCAGACGTCGCCTGACATGTCCGACACGGACGGCGGCACAGCCGGCGACCCAGGCGGCGACCCAGCCCTCCCCCACGTCACCCTGACGTTCTGGGGCGTCTCGGCGTCCGCCGTCCCCGGGGCCGTCTCCCGGATGGCGCTGGACCGCCGGCACCTGCGCCGCGCCCCCGGCCTGCAGTTCGCCAAGCTGCTGGGCACCGGTGACGGGCGGACCTTCACCGTCCGGGACGCCGACCCGAAGCACTGGGGCCTGCTCGCCGTGTGGGACTCGCCGGAGGCCGCCGCCGGGTTCGCGGGCGGGGTGACCCACCGGCGCTGGGAGTCCCTCGCCGCCGAGCGGCTCGACCTCGTGCTCCGGCCGATCGCGGCCCGCGGGCTCTGGGCCGGGCGGACCCCGTTCGGCGACCCCGCGCCACGCCGTGTCGAGGGCCCGGTGGCGGCGCTGACCCGGGCCCGGATCCGCACGTCGAAGGCCCGCACGTTCTGGCGCTCGGTGCCGCCGGTCTCCGCCGACCTGCACGCGAGCGAGGGGCTCCTGCTCGCCGTCGGCATCGGCGAGGCCCCGGTCGGCCTGCAGGGCACGTTCAGCCTGTGGTCGTCGTCGGCGATGCTCAACGACTTCGCCCACCGCCGGGCGCCGCACGCCGAGGCCGTCGCCCGCACGGCGAGCGTCGGCTGGTACGCCGAGGAGCTGTTCGCCCGCTTCGAGGTGCTCTCCGCCCGGGGTGCGTTCGCCGGCGTCCGGTACGACGACCTGCTCACCGCCAAGCCCTAGGCTTGCGCCATGGAGGCGTTGCCCTGGGTCTTCAGCTCCGGCTGGGCGAGCGGCATCAACAGCTACGCCGTCGTCCTGCTCCTCGGGCTCGCCGGCCGGTTCCTCGGGGTCGACGACGTGCCGCAGGCGCTGACCCGCACCGACGTGCTCGTCGCGGCCGGGGTGCTCTTCCTCCTCGACACCGTCGCCGACAAGATCCCCTACGTCGACTCGGTGTGGGACGCCGTCCACACCGCGATCCGGCCGACGATCGGTGCGATCCTCGGCGTCCTCATCGCAGGCGACGCCTCGACGCCGGAGCAGGCGTTCCTCGCGGTGACCGGCGGCACGTCGGCCCTCGTGAGCCACCTCGTCAAGGCCGGGCTGCGGGCGGTCGTCAACACCTCCCCCGAGCCCGCGAGCAACATCGTCGTGAGCACGGCCGAGGACGTCACCGTCGCCGGCGTCGTCTCGGTCTCGCTGCTCAACCCGTGGCTCGCGGCGGGGATCGCCGGGGTCCTGCTGCTCGTCGGGCTCGTCGTCGTCCTGCTCCTGCTCGGCCGGGTCCGGAAGTACCGGCGCGAGCGCCGCGAGCGCCGCGCCCGGGCGGCTGCGGGCGCCCCGTCCACGACCGGCCCCTGAGGCACGCCCCGCCCGCCGACGGTCCTCGGCAGGTGGGTCCCGGGTCCGCACGCCTAGACTCCGGCCGTGGACGGTTCGGCGACGACGCACCCGCGCGAGGCCCCGGCAGGTGCCGACGGCCCGGGCGGGCCGCAGGGCACCGGCGGCGCGGGCCGACCCCTCCCGCACGTCGTCCCGCTCGTGCTGGCGGGGGCCGTCGTCCTCGTCCAGATCAGCTATCCGCTGCTGTCCGGCGAGGCGCTGCGGCTCTCGACGATCGCCACGGTGCTGCTCTTCGCGACGGCGTCCCTCGTGCACGCGGCGACGACCCGCGGGGCCCGGACGGCGCTCGCCGTCCTCGTCGTCGCGGGCGGTCTCGGACTGCTCGCGGAGACCGTCGGCGTCCGCACCGGTGTCCCGTTCGGGGAGTACGCCTACGCGGACAGCCTCGGCGCCAAGGCGCTCGGCGTCCCCGTCGTCGTCCCGCTGGCCTGGACGATGATGGCCTGGCCCTGCCTGCTCCTCGGGCGGCGGCTGGCCGGCGGGCTCCCCGGCCGGGCCGCGCGCCGGGTCGCGACCGCGGCCGCCGGCGGGCTGACCCTCGCCGCCTGGGACCTCTACCTCGATCCCCAGATGGTGGCGGCCGGGCACTGGACGTGGCGGTTCCCCGAGCCCGCGCTGCCCGGCGTCCCCGGGGTCCCGCTGACGAACTACGCCGGCTGGGTGCTCGTCGCGCTCGTCATGGTCTCGGCGCTCGACGCCGTCGTGCCGCGGTCCGCGCCGCGCGGCGGCGGGACCGGCCCCGGTGCCGACGCGCGCGCCGACCTCGTCCCCGCCGCGCTCCTCGCCTGGACCTGGCTCGGCTCCGGCCTGGCGAACCTCGCGTTCTTCGACCGGCCGGCCGTCGCCGCCTACGGGCTCGTCGCGATGGGCGTGTGCACCGCGCCGTACCTGTTCACGGTGGCCCGGGTGGTCCGGGAGGTGCGGCGGTGACCCGGCTCTGGCGGCGTCTCGTGTGGGCCGGGAGCCTCGGCTCGGCCGCGCTCACGGCCCACTCCCTGGTGAACATGCGGGCCCTGCGGGTGCCGGACGACGACCCGCCGCCGGTGGACGAACGGGTCAGCGTGCTCCTGCCGGTCCGCGACGAGGCGGCGCACGTCGGCCGCTGCCTGGCGTCGGTGCTCGAGCAGGTCGGTGTCGAGGACCTCGAGGTCCTCGTCCTCGACGACGGCTCGACGGACGGCACCGCGGACGTCGTCCGGCAGGTCGCCGGCGACGACCCGCGGGTGCGGCTGCTCACCGGCACGCCGCCGCCGGCCGGCTGGCTCGGCAAGCCGAACGCGTGCGCGCGGCTCGCGGAGGCGGCGTCCGGCTCGGTGCTCGTCTTCCTCGACGCGGACGTCCGGCTCGCACCGCACGCCGTCGCCGCCACCGTCGACCTCCTGCGCCGCACCGGCCTCGACCTCGTGAGCCCGTACCCGCGCCAGCTCGCCCGCACCCCCGCCGAACGGCTCGTGCAGCCGCTCCTGCAGTGGTCCTGGCTCACGACGCTGCCGCTGCGGCTCGCCGAGTCGTCGCCGCGGCCGTCGCTCGCCGCCGCGAACGGCCAGCTCCTCGCCGTCGACGCGGCGACGTACGCGAAGGCCGGCGGGCACGGCGCCGTCCGCGGCGAGGTCCTCGACGACATCGCGCTGCTGCGCGCGGTCAAAGCCGTCGGCGGCACCGGAGGCGTCGTCGACGGCTCGCACCTCGCGACGTGCCGGATGTACGACGGCTGGGCCGCCGTCCGGGACGGCTACTCGAAGTCGCTGTGGTCGGCGTTCGGCTCGCGGGCCGGGGCCGCCGCGACCCTCGGGGGCCTCGGCGTCCTCTACGTCGTCCCCGCCGTGGCCGCCCTGCGCGGCTCCCGGGTCGGCCTCGCCGGCTACGTCGCCGCGGTCGCCGGCCGCTACGCGGTCGCCGAGCGCACCGGTGGCCGCTCCCTGCCGGACTCCTTCGCCCACCCCGCGTCGGTCGCCGTCCTCGGCTGGCTCACCGCGCGGTCCTGGCGCCTGCACGACGCGGGAGCCCTCACCTGGAAGGGCCGGGTGCTGCCCGGCGGAGACGGATGACCCGACCCATGACCTCGACCCGCCGTCCCGCCGCCGCTGCCCGGCCGGCCCCGGTCCTCGCCTCGGTCCTCGTCCCCGTCCTCGCCCCGGTGCTCGCCGTCGTGCTCGCCGGCTGCGGCAGCGGCACCGACCGTGCGGTGCCGGGGCCGACGCTGCCGACCGTCGGTGCCTCGACGTCGTCCCCGGCGGGTGCGGCGTCCGTCGAGCCGGCGGTCGCGTCGTCCGCGGGGACGACGGCCGGCACGACGCCCGCCGACCCGGCCGTCGAGCCGACGCCCGCCGGCGGGGCGCCCGACGCGGTCGCGCCGTCCGGCAGCGGGACGGCGACCGCGGGGCTCATGGCGGGCTTCCCGACCGACGTCATCCCGGTGCTGCCCGGTGCGACGGTCACCGCGAGCGCCGTACGCACGTCCGGCGACCGGCTCGAGGTCTCCCTCAGCGGCACCTCGAAGCGGTCCGCCGACACGATCCTCGCGTTCTACGACAAGGCCTTCCGCAAGCAGGGCTTCGAGTCGACCGACGGCCGCACCCTGGCCCCCGGCACCGGCGGCCGTATCTACGCGCGCGGCGACGAGGTGCTCCTCGTCGCCGTCGAGGGTGCGGGCGCGCGGCGCTCGTTCAGCGTCGGCGGGACCGTGCAGCGGTGAGCCGTGTCGCCGTCGTCGGCGCGGGCCTCGGCGGTCTCGCCGCCGCCGCCCGGCTCGCGCGGCTCGGCCACGACGTGACGGTGCTCGAGCAGGCCGCGACCGTCGGCGGCAAGCTCGGCCGCTACGCCCGCGACGGCTTCGTGTTCGACACCGGTCCGCACCTGCTCACGCTGCCGGCCGTCTACCGCGACCTGTTCCTCAAGACGGGCGGCCCGCTCGAGGACGCCGTCGACATCGCCCCGGTGGACCCCGCCGCGCACTACCGGTTCGCGGACGGCACCGAGCTCGACATGCCGAACGTGTCGCGGGCCCGGATCGCCGCGGCCTGGGACGACGCGGTCGGCGGCGGCGCGGGTGCCGACTGGACCTCCTTCATGGAGCGCGCCGCGCGGATCTGGGACGCGACCCGCGAGACGTTCCTCGAGTCCCCGCTCGACGGTGCCCGCTCGCTCGTCGCGCAGTCCCGCCGGGTCAGCGACCTGCGGACCATCGCACCCTGGCGGTCGCTGCGCGGCCTGGGCCGGCAGTACCTGCGGCACCCGCACCAGCGGACCTTCCTCGACCGGTACGCCACGTACACCGGCTCCGACCCGCGCCGGGCCCCGGCCGCCCTGGCGACCGTGCCGTACGTCGAGCAGGCGTTCGGCTCCTGGTACGTGCCGGGCGGGATGCGGGTGCTCCTCGACGCCGTCCACGCCCGGGCCCTGGCGTGCGGCGCCCGGGTCCGCACCGGCGCCGACGTCACCCGGATCTGCGTCGACGGCGGCCGGGTGAGCGGCGTCCGACTCGTCGACGGCGAGACCGTCGCGGCGGACGTCGTCGTCGCCAACGCCGACGCCGCGCACCTCTACCGCGACCTCGTCCCGCCGGACGTCGCGGCGCCCGCGCTGCAGGCGCTGCGCCGCACCCAGCCCTCGCTGTCCGGCGTCGTCCTGCTCCTCGCGCTGCGCGGCCGCACGCCCGGGCTGCGGCACCACACGGTGCTCTTCGGCGACGACTACGACGACGAGTTCGACTCGATCTTCGGCACCGGGCCGCACCGGCTCTCCGGGCCGCGGGCGGTCCCGGACCCGACGATCTACGTCAGCGCCCCCGACGACCCGGCGCTGCGGCCGGGTCCGGACACCGAGGCCTGGTTCGTCCTCGTCAACGCGCCCCGGCACGTCGCCGACGGCACGCCGGACCCGGGCGCGAGCCGCATCCTCGGCCGGCCGAGCGGTATCGACTGGGACGCTCCCGGCTTCGCCGACGCCTACGCGGACACCGTGCTCGACCTCATGGCCGCCCGCGGGCTCGACGTCCGGGACCGGCTGCTGTGGCGTGTCGTCCGCACCCCCGCCGACCTCGAGCGCGACACCCGCAGCGTCGGCGGCTCGATCTACGGCACGAGCAGCAACGGCGCCCGCGCGGCGTTCCTGCGCCCGGCGAACCGCTCCCCGGTGCCGGGGCTGTTCCTCGTCGGCGGCTCGTCCCACCCCGGCGGCGGCATCCCGCTCGTCGGGCTGTCCGCCGCGATCGTCACCAAGCTCGTCGGCCCGGCCTGACACCGCTCTGATCGCCCGCGGACCGAGGACCCTCAGCCGACGCCGTCCTCCGTCACGGCTCCGTCGTCCTTCTCGGCGCCGTCCGCCGACCGGGGCGGCTCGGGGCGACGCAGCACGGGGCCCGCCGGCGGGTCCACGAGCTGCCCACGGGCACCGCGCTCCCGCCACCTGCGGACGGCCCGGTCGACGGCCACGGCGACCACCGCGGCGCCGGCCTGCTGAGCGCCCCAGACCGCGACGTCGACGAGCCAGTAGATCGACGCGCCCGTGGGGCGCGCCTGTCGGCCGACGACCTGGGTGCGGAGCCCCTCCTCCTCGAGCGCCCGCAGCAGCGCCTCGGCGTCCTCCTCGGACCCCCTGTGGCGCAGCAAGCGATCGGCGGGCGGCACGTCCGTCACGATCACCAACCTACCGGGCCCGCACGGTCGCGACCGGGGTCAGCCGGTCAGCCGGCGGCGGACGACGAGCGCGACCTGGGTGAACCCGACGAGGCCGACGACGAGCCACGCCGCGGCCCCGGCGAGCGCCCAGCGCTCCCCCGCCCCGGGGTAGATCCCGGCGCCGAGGGCGAACATCACCGTGACGACGATCCGGGTCGGGCGCTCGGAGACGCTCACGACGCCGACCTCGCTCATCCCGCCGGCGGCGGCGCGGGCCCGCAGGTACTCGTGCAGCCACGCGACGGCGCCGCCCGCGACGACGAGCCAGCCGGGGGCGCCGAGCAGCCAGAGGCAGCCGACGAACGCGGCGTCGGCGAGCCGGTCGCAGACCGCGTCGAGGACGGCGCCCCGGCGGGTGACCCGGCCCGTCATCACCGCGACGGCCCCGTCGAGGTTGTCGAGGACGCCCGCGACGGTGACGACGACCGCGACGGCGAGCGCGGCCCGGCCGCCGACGGACGCCGGCCACAGCGCGGCGAGCGCGACGCCGAGCCCGAGCAGGGTGACGCCGTCCGGGCCGACGCGCAGCCGCACGAGCGGCCCGGCGAGCGTGTGCGCCATCGTGAGCCAGCCGCCGACGAGCCCGGTCGCGGGGACGCCGCCGTGCAGCGCCGTCCACCGCTCGAGGTACTCCGCGCGGGACATCACGGCCGGCGCGGGCCCGCCTACTCGAGCTCCCACTGGACGGCGAGCGAGACGTGGACGTCGACCCCGCCGGGCTCGACGGCCATGTCCGGCGCGGCCATAGCGGCCATCATCCGCATCTTCGGCATGGGCGGCGGCATCGCGCCGACGCCGCCCTCGACGACGCTGACGACCCGGCCCAGCGGGCGGCCGGCGAGCCCGGCGATCTGCTCGGCCTTCGCGACGGCGTCACGCCACGCGGCGGCCCGGGCCTCGACGAGCAGCGGGGCGTCGTCCTCGACGACGAACTCGACGCCGTGCAGCCGGACGTCGTCCCCGCCCGCGACGAGCGCCTCGCCGAGCACCCGGCCGGCGGCGTCCATGTCGCGGGTCGTCACGAGCAGCTCGTGGTCGGAGCGGTAGCCGGTGACCTCGTTGCCCTTGCCCTCGGTCCAGACCTGCTCGGCGTGCACGGACAGGCCCTGGGTCACGGCGTCCTTGGCGGCGACCCCGCCCGCGGCGAACGCGGCACGCACCCGCGCCGCCGCCGACTCGGAGTCGGCGAGGGCCGCCGCGAGCGTCGGGCGGAACGCGCTCGCCGCGAGCCGGATCCGCATCGCGTCCGGGGGCGCGGACGCCGTCCCGGTGCCGCTCACGCTGACGATGGACGGGTTCGTCTCGGTCATGCGCCCATCATGGTCGCCGCGGGGCCCGGCGTCGCGGGACCGACGCCGTCGGGTGCGCCTCGCCGGGCGCGGGTCGCCGGCCGCACGCCGGTACCCTCCGGCGGATGGGCAGGTTCAGCGACCGGGTCGCGATCGTCACGGGCGCGGGTGCGCCGGCCGGCATCGGGTTCGCGGTGGCCCGCGGGCTCGCCGCGGAGGGGGCACGGGTCGTCCTCGGGGCGACGTCGGACCGGGTCCACGACCGGGCCGCCGAGGTGACCGCGGCGACCGGGTCGGACGCCGTCGGGGTCGCCGCGGACCTGACGACCGAGGCCGGGGCGCAGGCCCTCGTCGATGCCGCGGTGCAGCGCTGGGGCCGGGTCGACGTCCTCGTCAACAACGCCGGCATGACGTCGGTGACGACCGGCTGGGACGCCGAGGAGCAGGTCACCGACCTCAGCCTCACCGGCTGGGAGGCCGCGCTCGCCCGCAACCTCACGACGGCGTTCCTCATGTGCCGGGCCGTCGTCCCCGTCATGCGTGCGGCGGGCTACGGCCGGATCGTCTCGGTCGGCTCGACGACCGGGACGACGAACGCGATGCCGGGCCAGGCGACCTACACGGCCGCGAAGGCGGGGCTCAACGGGCTGTCCCGGGCGCTCGCGCTCGAGGTCGTCGCCGACGGCGTGACCGTCAACGTCGTCGCGCCCGGCTACGTCGCGACGGGCTCGCAGCTCGCGTTCGAGCGGGCCGCCGCGGCGGCGGGCCCGGCCGGGCGCAGCGGGACGCCGGACGAGATCGCGGCCTGCGTGCTCTTCCTCGCGCACGCGTCGGCGTCGTTCGTCACCGGGGCGGTGCTCGTCGCGGACGGCGGCCACGGGCTCCCCGAGACCTGGCCCGTCGCCTGACGGTGCGGGCCTGCCCGGGTCAGTGCGCGCCGGCGCCGACCCCGAGGTTCGCGAACACCTCGAGCGTCGAGGTCGAGCGGTTGAGGGTGTAGAAGTGCAGGCCCGGCGCGCCGCCCTCGAGCAGCGTCGCGCACAGCTCCGTGGCGAGCTCGACGCCGACCTGCCGGACGGCGTCCGGGTCGCCGCCGACGGCCTCGAGCCGGTCCACGACGGCCGCCGGCACCGGGGTGCCGGACAGCTGCGCGAAGCGCGTGATCTGCTTGAGGTTCGTCACGGGCATGATCCCGGGCAGGATCGGGATGTCCTGTCCGAGAGCCGCGACCCGGTCCACGAGCCGGAAGTACGCCGCCGGGTCGAAGAAGAACTGGGTCACCGCGAAGTCGGCCCCGGCGTCCGCCTTCATGGTGAGGATCCGGGCGTCGTGCTCGAGGTCCGGGCTCTCCGGGTGGCCGTCCGGGAAGGCGGCGACGCCGATGGAGAAGCTGCTCGTCTCGCGGACGAGCCGAACGAGGTCGATCGCGTGGTCCAGGCCGCCGGGGTGCGGCGTCCACGGCGTGCCCGGGCCGCCGGGCGGGTCGCCCCGCAGCGCCATGACCGTGCGGACCCCGGCGTCGGCGTAGCCGCCGACGACGTGCCGCAGCTCGGCCGCCGACGCACCGACGCACGTGAGGTGGGCCATCGGGTCGAGCGTCGTGACCTCGGCGATCTGGCGGGTGATCCGCGTCGTCCGGTCCTGCGTCGAGCCGCCCGCGCCGTAGGTCACGGAGACGAAGAGCGGGGCGAACGGCTCGAGCCGGCGGATCGCCTGCCAGAGGGTCTCCTCCCCCGCGTCGTCCTTCGGGGGGAAGAACTCGAACGAGAACGACCGGCCGCCTCCGGAGAGGTGTCGTCGGAGCGTCTCACCGAGGCCGTCCTGTCGCGTCATGCGCAACACACTAGGCGAGTTCCACATCGTGGGGAGCGTGACGTCCACGACCCGGACGATTCCGCCCGGACCACCCGGCCACGGCTGCATCCACGGCACCCGCCCGGCCGGAAGAGCAGGTGCAGGGCGGCGGCACCTCGTGGCCCGGGCCGGGCTGCGAGGTGCCGTCGGGCCGCCCCGCCCATACCCTCGACGTGGACGCCGCCGCAGCCAGTCCGCTCCCCCACCCGTCGCCCCGGAGGGCCCGTGACCGCCGAACCGACCACCGCGCAGCACGCGACGACGAGCCCGCTCGACGTCGAGGACCTGCGTGTGCGGGTGCACAAGGTCATCGACACGTTCCTCGCGCGGCAGTCGGACGTCCTCGACGGCGTGAGCCCGGAGTGCGCGCCGATGGTCGACGCCGTCGCCGAGCTCATGCGCGGCGGCAAGCGGCTGCGCCCGGCCTTCTGCTACTGGGGCTGGCGCGGCGCCGGCGGGGCCGACTGCGAGCAGGTCGTCACCGCTGCGGCGGCGCTGGAGTTCTTCCAGGCCGCGGCGCTCATCCACGACGACGTCATGGACGACTCCGACACCCGGCGCGGCATGCCCGCCGTCCACCGCCGCTTCGCGACGCTGCACCGCGGCTCGGGCTGGACCGGCGACGGCGAGCGCTTCGGCCTCGCGGGCGCCGTCCTCGCCGGGGACCTGTGCCTCGTGTGGAGCGACGAGCTCTTCCAGGCGGCCGGTCTCGACGCGACGGCGATGCTGCGCGGGCGCGCGGTCTTCGACCGGATGCGCACCGAGCTCATGGGCGGCCAGTACCTCGACATGCTCGAGCAGGCGATCGCCGGCCAGCAGGCGGTGCACGCCGCCGAGCACCCGGACGACGCCCGGCCGGACGCCGTGTCCCGCGCCCGCCGCGTCATCCGGTTCAAGAGCGCCAAGTACACGATCGAGCAGCCGCTGCTCATCGGCGGCGCGCTCGCCGGCGCCTCCCCCGAGCTGCTCGCGGCGTACTCCGCCTACGGGCTGCCGCTCGGCGAGGCCTTCCAGCTGCGTGACGACGTCCTCGGCGTCTTCGGCGACCCGGAGCAGACCGGCAAGCCCGCGGGCGACGACCTGCGCGAGGGCAAGCGGACCGTGCTCGTGGCCAAGGCGCTCGAGACGGCGTCCCCGGCGCAGGCCGGCCTCGTCCGCTCGCTGCTCGGCGACCCGGGCCTGGACGCCCACGGCGTCGAGGCGCTGCGCGAGGTCATCGTCTCGACCGGCGCCCTGGAGGCCACCGAGACGCTCGTCGACGAGCTCGTCGGGCAGTGCCGGGCGGCGCTCGCCTCGGCGGACGTCGACCCGCAGGCCCGCGAGGTCCTCGAGGGTCTCGTCGTCGCCGCGACCGCGCGGGCCTTCTGATGGCCACCCTGTCGCAGCGCGGCCGCCGCGCCGCCGGTTGGCTGCCCGGCCGCACCCGCACCGTCACCGGCCCCACCGACCACGTGGTCGTCGTCGGGGCCGGTCTCGCCGGACTGTCTACGGCCATGCGGCTGGCCGGCGCCGGGCGCCGCGTCACCCTGCTCGAGCGTGAGGACGTCCCCGGCGGGCGGGCCGGCGTCGTCGTGTCCGACACCGCCGACGGGCAGTACCGGTTCGACCCGGGCCCCACGGTGCTGACGATGCCCGACCTCATCGCCGACTGCTTCGACGCGCTCGGCGAGCGGATGGAGGACTGGCTCGAGCTCGAGCCGGTCGCACCGCTCTACCGCGCGACGTACGCGGACGGCTCGCGCCTCGACGTCCACTCCGACGTCGACGCGATGGCCGCCGAGATCGAGACGGTCATCAGCGCGGGCGAGGCCGCGGGCTTCCGCAAGTACGTCGACTTCGTCTCCAAGCTCTACGACTACGAGATGCGGGACTTCATCGACCGCAACATCGACTCCCCCCTCGACCTGCTCTCGGTCAACCTCGCCAAGCTCGTCGCGATCGGCGGCTTCCGCAAGCTCGCACCGAAGGTCGAGGAGTACCTGAAAGACCCTCGCACGCAACGGATCTACTCGTTCCAGGCGATGTACGCCGGGCTCTCGCCGTACGACGCCCTCGCGATCTACGCGGTCATCGCGTACATGGACTCCGTCGCGGGCGTCTTCTTCCCCAAGGGCGGCATGCACGCCGTCCCGCAGGCGATGGCCGCGGCCGCCGAGAAGCACGGCGTGCAGATCCGCTACTCGACGACCGTGACGAAGGTCGAGCACTCCGGCGGCCGGGCGAGCGCCGTCGTCACGGCGGACGGCGAGCGGATCGCGTGCGACGTCGTCGTCCTCAACCCGGACCTGCCGGTCGCCTACCGCGACCTGCTCGGCAAGGACCACTGGCGGGCGAAGGGCCTCACGTACTCGCCGTCCTGCTACCTGCTCCTCGCCGGCTCGTCGGCGAGCTACCCGGACATCGCCCACCACAACATCCACTTCGGGACGGCGTGGCGCGAGATCTTCGACGAGCTCCTGTCCGGCAGGCTCATGAGCGACCCGTCGGTGCTCGTGACGAACCCGACCCGGTCCGACCCCTCGCTCGCCCCGGACGGCAAGCAGATCTACTACGTGCTCTTCCCGACGCCGAACCTCGACTCGCCCCTGGACTGGACGACGCTCGCCCCGCACTACCGCGAGCACGTCGTCACGACGCTCGAGGCCCGCGGCTACACGGGGTTCGGCGACGCCATCGAGGTCGAGCACGTGACGACGCCGCTGGACTGGCAGGCACGTGGGATGGAGCGCGGCGCCCCGTTCGCGGCGGCGCACTCGTTCCGGCAGACCGGGCCGTTCCGGCCCGGCAACCTGTGGGGCGAGAACGTCGTCTTCACCGGCTCCGGCACCCAGCCGGGGGTCGGCGTCCCCATGGTCCTCGTCTCCGGCCGGCTCGCCGCCGAACGGGTCCTCGGCCCCGACAAGAGCTACCGGTCGCGCGCGTGGCGCTGACCGACGAGACCCCCGCCGACCTGCGGGTTGCGGGGATCCCCCCGGAGTCAGGCAGGATGCCCCGCGTGAACCGCAGCAGCGCCCGTTGCCTCGATGCCGCCGGGATCACCGATCCCGAGCTCCGCTCCGCCTTCGAGCAGTGCCGCCGGCTGCACGCCGAGCACGGCAAGACGTACTACCTCGCGACCCTGCTCCTCCCGCCGGAGAAGCGGCCGTACGTCTGGGCGCTCTACGGCTTCGCCCGGTACGCCGACGAGTTCGTCGACTCCCTCACCGACCCGGACCCGCAGGCGCTGCTCGACTGGGGCGCGGTCTTCCTCGACGCGCTCGCCCAGGGCTCGACGACGAACCCGGTCGGTGCGGCGATGCTCCACACGATGCGCCGCTGGCAGATCCCCCGCGCGCACGTCGAGGCGTTCCTCGAGTCCATGCGGATGGACATCACCGTCACCGAGTACAAGACGTACGCCGACCTCGAGCACTACATGTACGGGTCGGCCGCGGTCATCGGCCTGCAGATGCTCCCGGTGCTCGAGCCGGTCGCCCCCGAGGCCGGCGCCCGGGCGCGGGCGCTCGGCGAGGCGTTCCAGATGTCGAACTTCATCCGGGACGTCGGCGAGGACCTCGAGCGCGGCCGGGTCTACCTGCCCATGGAGGACCTCGACGTCTTCGGGGTCACCCGGCAGGTGCTCGCCCGCGGGGTCGTCACGCCGCCGGTCCGCGAGCTGCTCAAGTTCGAGATCGAGCGCACCCGGCAGCTCTACGCCTTCGCCGAGCCCGGCATCGACATGCTGCACCCGACGAGCCGCGACTGCGTCCGGACGGCGTTCACCCTGTACGGCGGCATCCTCGGCGCCGTCGAGGCGGCGCACTACCAGGTGCTCACGCAGCGGGTGTCGGTCCCGATGCCCGAGCGGCTCAAGGTCGCCATCCCCGGGCTGCGCCGCGCCCGCGCGGCCCGCAAGGACGCCGCGAAGTGGGTCGCCGTCCCCTGACACCGCTCATGCTCGCGTCCGGTACCGGTCTGCGGCCCGCGACGGCGCCGGAACGGTACGCGCCACGAGCATGAGCGGGCTGGTCAGAAGGCGAGGGCCTGCGCGCGGCGGCGGATCTCCGTCTTGTGGCCGGCGCGCAGCGCCTCGACCGGGCTGCCGGGCAGCGACTCGTCCGGGGTGAAGAGCCAGCGCAGCGACTCGGCGGCGTCGTAGCCGGCGTCGGCGAGGACGCTGATCGTGCCCTTGAGCTCGGGCAGCGGCTGCATGCGGCCCTCCACCTCGATGAGGAGCAGGGCGGGGACGGACAGGATCCGGCGCTCGCCCCGGCGGACGGCGAGGAGCGCGCCGTCCTGCAGGAGGCGGCGGACCTTGCCGACGTCGAGGCCGAGCTGCTCGGCGACGTCCGGAAGGGGCAGCCAGGCGTCGACGAGCGCGTCGAGGCCGTGGTCTGCGGGGTCGGTCGGGCGGGCCGTCTCGGTCACGGGTCAAGCCTGCCACGCCCGGCCCGTCCCGGGGCGCACCACCCCGTCGGGAGCCCTCGCGAGGGCCGGCCACGGTCCCGACACCGTGTCAACACCGATCGGCGCGCTTACGTGATCACGGAACGTGGCTCCGCTACCGTCCCATCCGTCCCAGCGACCACAACAGTCACAGGACGTGACAGGAGCCGCTGACCATGAGCAGCAGACGCCGCCGCCAGGGTGCAGGGAAGCGCCCCGCG